>JBDNIR010000539.1:0-5380 GCA_041688195.1 Marinobacter sp. | reverse complement strand
CTTCGGTTCGGTCACCATGCAACGGGCAATTTCCAGCCGTCTCTGTTGCCCATAGGCAAGATTACCGGCATCCCGGTTGGCAAGGTCAAGCAAACCAACCCGGTTCAGCCAGTAGGCAGCCCGGTCCAGAGATTTACGTTCCTTTTCCCGATAGTTGGGCGTCTTGATCAGGCCGGACAACAGATTCGTGTTGAGGTGCCGGTGCTGGGCAACCAGCAGGTTTTCCACTACCGACATCTTCCCGAACAATCGGACGTGCTGGAAGGTTCTGACCAGGCCCATCCGGGATATTTTGTAATCCGGGGTGCCCTGGATTTCCTTGCCCTCAAACAGTATCTGCCCGCCTGTGGGGTTATAGAACCCGCTCATGCAGTTAAATACAGTCGTTTTGCCGGCTCCGTTGGGGCCAATAATCGAGACAATTTCGTGTTCCTGAACGTCCAGGGATACCTGGTCCACCGCGAGGAGCCCGCCAAAGCGCATGGACAGATTGCGTACTTCAAGCATGATCCGTCACTCCTGCTTATTAAGTGTAATGTGAATTCGGCGCATGGGCAGAAGGCCCTGAGGGCGCCAGACCATCATCAGCACCATGGCGGCACCGAATATCAGCATCCGGTACTCCGAGAATTCCCGCGCGAGCTCCGGCAGGATGGTGACGGCAATGGCGGCAAGAATAACGCCGAACTGCGACCCCATGCCACCGAGGACCACAATGGCCAGGATGATGGCGGATTCCAGGAAAACGAATGATTCGGGGCTGATAAAGCCCTGCTTGGAGGCAAATACAGTGCCTGCGAATCCGGCAAAGAACGCACCAATGGTGAAGGCGGAGAGTTTGACGCCGGTACGGCTCAGCCCCAGCGATCGGGCTGCGATTTCATCCTCTCGCAGGGCTTCCCAGGAGCGACCCACCGGCATTTTCATGAGGCGGCGGATAATCAGGAAGGTTACCAGTGCCAGCACAAGGGCGATCAGGTACAGGAATATGATCTTGTGGGTGCTGTCATAGGCGATCCCGAAAAAGTCATGGAACGAAATGTTGCCTTCTTCCTTGACCCGGCGACCGAACTCCATACCAAACAGTGTCGGGTCAGGAATGCCACCGATGCCGTTGGGGCCGCCAGTGAGAGAGGTCCAGTTATTCAGCAGGATGCGGGTGATCTCGCCAAAGCCGAGTGTCACAATGGCGAGATAGTCACCCCGCAAACGCAGCACCGGGAAGCCCAGCAGAAGGCCAAATAAGGCTGCGAACAGGGCCCCGGTCGGGAGAGCAACCCAGAACGACACGCCGAAATACTGGGACAGCAAGGCAAACGTATAAGCCCCGACTGCGTAAAAAGCGACGTAGCCAAGGTCCAGCAGGCCAGCCAGGCCGACGACTACGTTCAGACCCAGAGCCAGCATGACATAAATCAGCACCAGAGTTGCCAGGTCGACCGAGCCTCGGGAGGCGATGAACGGCCATAAAAGCGCACCGGCGACCAGCACAATCAGAAAGATGTTTTCCAGCTTCAGGCGCTTCTCTTGAGGCATCGGCGCGCGGTCTGCGAACCGGTTAAGCTTTGGCATCTGGCCGAGTGCGGCCATGATGTTGTCGCGAAATGTCTGGAACAGGAAAACGACGATCGCCGCGAGCACAATGGAGACCAGAGTGAAGGTGCTGGCACCTGTCAGTTTTACGCTGGTGCCGGCAGATTCCAGGTCGAGACCTATGATCGGGAACGAGATGATCAAAGTAATGAAGGCGCAAAACAGCGCGTGTTTGATGTTGTGAGTAGCCATTAGATCTTCTCCACCTCCGGTTTGCCGAGCAGGCCGGTGGGTTTGAAGAGCAGGATGAGAATGAGCAGCCCGAAGGACACCACATCCTTGTACTCACCACTCAGGTAGCCTGACGTCATACTTTCCGATACGCCGAGAATGAGACCGCCCAGCATGGCGCCGGGGATGCTGCCAATGCCGCCGAGAACAGCGGCAGTGAAGGCTTTCAGGCCTGCAATAAAGCCGAACAATGGGTCAATTGAGCCGTAGTACATGCCCAGCAAAAGGCCCGCGACAGCGGCCAGAGAGGCGCCAATAACGAACGTGGCAGCAATGATTTTGTTGGTGTCGATACCCAGCAGGTTGGACATGCCGAGATCCTGGGATACGGCGCGGCAGGCGCGACCGGTCCGGGAGCGGGCGATAAACAATGACAGTGCTGTCATGCAGATCAGGGTGGTAACGAATATGGTGATCTGCATGTAAGAGATCGAGGTCTGGAACGAGTCTTCGGCGCCGAACCGGAAACCACCTTCAATCAGCAGCGGAAAGCCCATGTTTCTTGAGCCCTGTGCAAGGTGCACGTAGTTTTGGAGGAAGATTGACATGCCGATAGCGGAGATCAGGGGAATCAGCCGGTGGCGCCCGCGAACTGGCCGGTAGGCGATGCGTTCCACTGCCCACCCCATGGAACTGGCAACAATGACAGCACAGAGCAGCGCAACCAGAAGAATCAGGGGCAACCAGGCGATGCCCAGCGCGGTAAGGCCGGTTATGGTAATAAGCGCGGTGTAGGCACCGATCATGTATACCTCGCCGTGGGCGAAGTTGATCATGCCGATAATGCCGTAAACCATCGTGTAGCCGATGGCGATCAGGGCATAGGCGCTCCCGATCGTCAGCCCGTTGATGAGCTGCTGAATAAAATACAGGAGGTCTTGCATTTTTATTTAGGGCTCCGAAAACTTTCGGGGGCTTAAAAAAACACCTCCTCCCGGATCGCGGTGAGGAGGTGTTCCATTACCGTTAATTAACGATTGCGGCCTAGTTTACCGGAGTTTTGCTGCCATCTGAATGCCATTCGAACACAACAAACTCAAAGGACTTCATATCGCCCTTGCTGTCGTATTCCACGGTACCGATGGGGGTAGAAAAAGTATTGCTGCGCAATGCTTCAGCCACTTCAAACGGGTCCTTGGATTCGGCTAGCTCAATGCCCTCTGCCACCAACTGAACGGCGGCGTAAGAGGTCAGTACGAACGGGCCGGAAGGATCTTCTTTTTTGTCTTCGAAAGCTTTGACCAGAGCCTGGTTCTCGGCTTTTTCGTCAAAGGCGGGTGGTAGTGTGACCAGCAGGCCTTCGGCCGCTTCACCTGCGATGCTGTTGATGTCTTTGTTGCCGACACCTTCAGGGCCCATAAAGACTGCATCCAGGTTCGTCTGGCGTGCCTGGCGCAGGATCAAGCCCAGCTCGGGGTGGTAACCGCCGTAGTAGACGTAGTCGACATCGGCGTCTCGCAGTTTGGTTACCAGTGACGAGAAGTCCTTGTCGCCTGCGGTGATGCCTTCGAACATGGGTACTTCGACGTCATTTTCCAGCAACGTGTCGCGCACTGCCGTGGCGATACCTTCACCGTACTGCTGCTTGTCGTGAATGACGGCGACCCGCTCAGGGTTCAGGCTGGCCAGGTATTCAGCGGCAACCGGGCCTTGCATGCTGTCGAGGCCGATGGTGCGGAAGATCAGCTCATAGCCGCGCTCGGTAATAGCCGGGCTGGTTGATGCCGGCGTGATCATCAGGATGCCTTCATCCTCATAGACGTCCGAAGCAGGCTGTGTTGAACTGGAACAGAGGTGGCCCACAACGAAACGGACACCTTCGTTAACCATTCGATTGGCAACGGTGACAGCCTGCTTGGGATCACACACGTCATCGAGTTCAACGGCGACGAGCTTTTCTCCCATGACACCGCCATTTGAGTTGATCTGCTCAATCGCCATGCGGGCTCCGGAGAACTGCATGTCCCCGTACTGGGCAACCGGTCCTGTCATGGGTCCGGCGATGCCGATCTTTATTTCAGCGAATGCGCTGCCAGCGCCCATCAGAGCAATGGAAGCGCCAATACCTGTTACGAGTTTCTTTACGGATGTGTTCATTGGGTCTGTCCTACTTTGGGTCCGGGTTATTCTTATGTTCTCAACGGATTAAAAGAACACCAGGCCTTGCTTGTTGTCAAGTGAGTGAGCGGTTTGGGGCAAAAAGCAAACTCCTGGCCGGATCAGCTATTCTTTTGACTCGGGTTCTTAAGCGTAGCCCAAGGCATTATAGGCGTAATTATAATGATGGCTTAGGCAGAAATGAACTGCTTTAAAATAGTGCAGAATACAGCGGGTGTGCTCAACCTGGAGGCCTGTGAAAGCTGAAACCCGGCACCCTTGCAATTTCTGATGCAAAGACCTCTAATAGTTAGTGGTATAAATAAATAGCGCGGGTCGCCGTTGGGGCCTTTGGTGCGGTTAGGGTCAGTCGTGGGGTAGTGATGTGAACAATTATGAGCAGGTGCTGGTTGCGCTCCGGCGTGTTATTCGTGCGACAGATCTGCACTCCAAGCGACTGAGTAAGCACACGGGGCTCACTGGCCCGCAATTGCTGATCATGAGAACCATCAGGGATCTCGGAGAAGTCACCATTGGTACCATCGCGGACAAGGTCAGCCTTAGTCAGGCGACGGTGACGACCATTCTCGATCGCCTCGAGCTTCGCAAGCTGGTTTACAGAGTTCGTAGTACCCAAGACAAGCGTAAGGTTCACGCTCACCTGACGGAAGACGGAGTCGACATTCTCGCTCGTGCTCCGGAACCTCTGCAGGAAGAGTTTGTAAAGAAGTTCCAGAGCCTGCACGAATGGGAACAAACCATGATCATTGCGGCACTGCAGCGGGTCGCCAATATGATGGACGCCGACGACATCGACGCCTCGCCCGTATTGGACGTAGGGCCGATGTTACGGAAAGACGGCTGGAAAGACACCGGCAAGAAAGCATCTGGCTTATAGTTCCGCCCCAAGTGGGCGTAGTAAACCATGCTTGCTTTCCCGGAGCGCCATTTTGTAGGAGCGACCGACATCGCGGTTAAAACCGCTCCTACAATATGCCTGAGACTGGGGTGTTGGTAGGAGCGACTTCAGTCGCGAATGAGGTGATCGCCGATAGCCGACATCGCGGTTAAAACCGCTCCTACCATCACATCAGTGCATCAATGGACGCTGGCGCCCTTCTTGGGTTTGTTGCTGAAGCTGACCGCGTAAACATCTGAATAATGCTTGGCGAAGTTAACCTCCAGCCCCTCCTTCAGGTAGTCCGGGAGCTCTTCATAATCACCCCGGTTGGCTTCGGGTAATATCAGGGTGTCGATTTTCTGTCGCCGGGCCGCGATGATTTTCTCCCTGACCCCACCAATGGGCAGCACCTGCCCGGTCAGCGTCAACTCGCCCGTCATGGCGATATTCTGTTGTGGCGCTTCCCCACGAGCAATGGACAGCAGTGCAGTCGCCATGGTGATGCCTGCGCTGGGCCCGTCTTTCGGGGTGGCGCCTTCGGGCACATGAAGGTGCACG
>JBDNIR010000538.1:0-6300 GCA_041688195.1 Marinobacter sp. | reverse complement strand
GCTGGGTGCCAAGGTATCGGTTATAGGTGCTGATCCGGATGGGCTGAACATCAATCTCAATGTTGGCTCAACGCATATGGAGGGGCTTCGCAACGCAGTTGCGGAGAAAAAGGCCGATCTTGGTATTGCGTTTGACGGCGACGGCGACCGTGTTTTGATGGTTGATCGGGACGGTTCATATGTCGACGGCGATGAGTTGTTATTTATTATTGCCTCCCAGCGTAAAGCTGCAGGCACTCTGTCAGGAGGCGTTGTGGGCACCCTGATGACTAATCTTGGGGTTGAGCTTGCGCTGCAGGATCAGGGTATCGCATTTGAGCGTGCAAAAGTGGGCGATCGTTATGTTATGGAGCAATTGGTCAAAAATGGCTGGTTGCTTGGCGGTGAAGGGTCCGGACATTTGGTTTTTCGGGACTCCACGTCCACGGGGGATGGTATCGTATCCGCGCTTCAGGTGCTTTTGGCTGTCTGGCGTTCCGGGAAACCTCTGGGGGAGCTTCGTCAGGCCATGACCAAACTGCCACAGACCATGATCAATGTGCGGATTTCTGAACGCTTTGATCCGCTCGCGCGGTCAGACATTGCCGGTGCGGTGAAGGCTGCGGAGCGGGAGCTCGGAAGCACGGGTCGTATCCTGCTGCGCGCTTCCGGCACGGAGCCTTTGATACGGGTTATGGTTGAAGGCCAGGACGCGGCGTTGATAGCCCGGATAGCGGAAGATCTTGCTGCGGTGGTTTCCAATTCATCAGCCTGAATCCGGTTGTCTGTTCGAATTGACTGCTGTATAGTTCCGCCTCCCGTGATTTATGGGGTTAGGATGCGACGTAAAATAATAGCAGCAAACTGGAAATTGAACGGATCGGCGGGTTTTGCCAAGTCGCTGATTAGTGAATTGAAAGTTCAGCTTTCAGCGCTTGATAAAGAGGTTGAGGTTGTTATTATTCCACCCTCGCTTTACGTTGCAGAGATTAAGCGTTTGATATCGGATGCCTCATTTACCGTCGGCATCCAGAACGTCGCTCAATGGGATCAGGGTGCCTTTACGGGTGAGGTCTCGGCGAGCATGGCCGCCGATGTTGGTTGTGAGTATGTGCTCGTAGGTCATTCTGAGCGTAGACAGTTATTTGCCGAGTCCGATCAGGTTGTAGCGGATAAGGTTCAGCAGGTTTTGAGGTCAGGTTTGATCGCCTTGCTTTGCGTAGGTGAGACGCTTGCAGAGCGTCAGGCGGGTCAGGCTGAAGAGGTCGTATCGAGGCAGTTGCAGGTAGCGCTACAGGGTCTGGCGAGCGACACATGGAATAAGGTAGTGGTCGCTTATGAGCCGGTTTGGGCCATTGGGACCGGTAAGACGGCAACCGCGGAAGATGCCCAGGCAATGCACGTCCACATGAGGGGTGTGCTGGGTTCATTGGGCGCCCCGGCTTCTGAGGTATCTCTCCTTTACGGAGGTAGCGTTAAGCCTGATAATGCGCGCGAATTGTTTCAGCAGCATGATATTGATGGTGGCCTCGTTGGCGGAGCATCCTTGGTGGCGGCCGATTTCGCGAGTATTTGTCGCGTAGTCTGAAAACGATGTCCAAAGTTTCAAGCGAGTTTTGAGAGATAATTTATGGATTGGATGGAAACACTGGTAGTCGTTGTGCACGTCGTGATTGCGGTGGCGCTGGTGGGTCTTGTTCTGATCCAGCAGGGCAAAGGCGCGGACGCTGGCGCAGCCTTTGGGGGCGGCGGAGCCTCCCAGACAGTATTTGGGAGCCAGGGCAGTGGCAGCTTTCTGACTCGCACTACAACCTTTTTAGCGATCGTGTTTTTTGTGACCAGTTTTACTCTGGCGATCTATGCCAAGCAGCGTGCGGAAGTTGCAGGCCAAACGGGTATTCCGATGGTTCAGGAATCACCAGCGGCTGCGGATGAAGCGTCAACAGGTGAACTGCGGTCCAGTGAAGATGAGAACGGGGGAGAGTCTTCCATCCCCGAACTCGAGTGAGTTTGTTGCCGATGTGGTGGAACTGGTAGACACGCTATCTTGAGGGGGTAGTGGCGAAAGCTGTGCCGGTTCGAGTCCGGCCATCGGCACCATTTTTGAAGAACGGCTTGGAAGACCCAAGCCGTTTTTTTTTGGTCAGTCCTTGACCAGTATGATCGGCGTCCTTATACTCCGGCGATTATAACAGCGGGTTTTGGCGGTGCCAAACTCGCTCAAGACAGGCCAGGTGTCTGTCGGCAGGGGGCTGTAAAGGCACCTGCTAGTTCTTGCTGCAAGGAGCCCCAAGGCAGATGGCGCTGATTGTTTCCAGCGCATCTGAGTGTCAGTGGCTTTTTGATTACGGGGCCTGGCGCAGCTGGCCCTGGTGCATGAAAAGGGCTGATAAACAGCCCTTTTTTTGTTTGTGGGGCAACCAAAACCGTTACGGAGACGTGAGTCACTTGTCAGCTAAGTTACAGCAACTTGAAACCATATTGCGGCCGGTCATAGAAGGCCTGGGGTATGAGTTTTGGGGTCTTGAATTCAGATCCCAGGGTTATCAGTCCCTTCTCCGGGTATTTATTGACGATGCCGAAGACGGTATCGGGGTCGAAGACTGCGGAAAAGTCAGCCGTCAGGTCAGCGGTGTGTTGGATGTTGAAGATCCGATCCAGTCCGAGTACACCCTGGAAGTATCATCCCCCGGTATGGACAGGCCCCTGTTTCGTCTCGAACAGTACGAGGCGTTTGTGGGTCATAAGGTGCAGGTCCGTCTCCGCATGGCGTTCGAAGGGCGCAGAAAGTTTCAGGGGCTGCTCAAAGGTGTTGAGAATCAGGACGTTGTGGTCGTTGTAGATGACCATGAGTACCTGCTTCCATTCGACAGTATTGAGCGGGCAAACATCATTCCGGTTTTCGAGTAAATCGGTTGACTGCGAGTCTAATTTTAAGGGCAGGGCAATCCAATGAGTAAAGAGATTTTGCTGGTGGTTGAGGCCGTCTCGAATGAGAAGGGTGTTGATAAAGACGTTATTTTCGAGGCCATTGAGCTGGCACTCGCCACTGCCGCCAAGAAACGGTACGACGATGAAGAGGCGGACATCCGTGTTTCGATTGACCGTCGTACCGGTGAGTACGAAACCTTCCGGCGTTGGTTGATTGTAGATAACGATGCGGTCCCGGCTTTGGGTAGCGAGCTCACCATGCAGGAGGCCGAGGAAATTGATAAGGCGCTTCAGCCGGGTGATACCCATGAAGAAAAGATAGAATCAGTCGCCTTTGGCCGCATTGGTGCTCAGGCAGCTAAGCAGATTATTTTCCAGAAAGTTCGTGAAGCCGAGCGGGCCAAAATCGTTGACAGCTACCGCAACCGGGTTCGCGAGTTGGTGTCCGGCACCGTCAAGAAAGTGACCCGGGATAATGTGATTGTCGATTTAGGGTCCAATGCAGAAGCGCTGTTGCCGCGGGATCAGTTAATCCCGCGTGAGACCTTCCGCATGGGCGACCGGGTACGGTCGTTGTTGCTGGAAATCCGCACTGACCATCGTGGCCCCCAGCTGATTCTTAGCCGGACGAGCCCGGAAATGCTGATTGAGCTGTTCCGCATCGAAGTGCCGGAAATTGCTGAAGATCTGATAGAAATCCGCGGAGCTGCCCGTGATCCCGGCTCAAGGGCAAAAATTGCCGTCAAAACCAACGACCGGCGCATCGACCCTGTTGGAGCCTGTGTTGGCATGCGTGGCTCGCGTGTTCAGGCCGTATCCAATGAGCTTGGCGGTGAGCGAGTCGATATTGTGCTGTGGGACGACAACCCGGCCCAGTTGGTTATCAATGCGATGGCCCCGGCAGAAGTCGCTTCTATTGTGATGGACGAAGATGGTCACACTATGGAAGTCGCAGTTGCCGAAGATAACCTGGCGCAAGCGATTGGCCGTAACGGACAGAACGTTCGGTTGGCCAGCGAGCTGACCGGCTGGACGCTCAACGTCATGACCGAAGAAGAAGCCGGTGAGAAGCAGGAGCAGGAGCAGACTCGCTTGCTTGAACACTTCACCAGTCATCTCGACGTCGACGAAGAATTCGCCGGTATGTTGATTGATGAGGGGTTCACCTCCATTGAAGAAGTAGCTTATATCCCGATGGAGGAAATGCTGGCAATCGACGGATTTGATGAGGATACGGTGACTGAGCTTCGTCGTCGCGCCAAGGATGCCTTGTTAAACCAGGCTCTGGCCAGTGAAGAAGCCCTGGAGGGCAGTGAGCCCGCCGAAGATTTGTTATCCATGGAGGGGATGGATCGTTCGCTGGCGTTCAAGCTGGCGGGGATGGGCATCCGCACTATGGAAGATCTTGCTGAGCAGTCTGTGGACGACTTGCTCGAAATTGACGGAATGGAACAAGAACGTGCCGGTCAACTTATCATGACAGCACGCGCACCCTGGTTTCAGGACCAGACTTAATCGGGAGGAGGACCAGTATGGCTGAAGTAACGGTAAAACAACTGGCCGCAGATGTAGGCGCTCCCGTGGATCGTTTGCTGCGTCAGATTGTAGAGGCTGGCCTGAAAGCCCGCTCTGAAAATGACTTTGTATCCAGTGATGAGAAGCAGCAGCTGCTTGCGTTTTTGAGGAAGAATCACGGCGAGTCAGACGCAGGGCCGCAGAAGATTACGCTCAAACGCAAAACCACCACCACGCTGAAAGCCGGCAGTGGTGCAGGTCGCGCCAAAACAGTTAACGTTGAAGTTCGGAAGAAGCGAACGTACATCAAACGTGAAGACAGTCAGCCGGAGGCGGAAATCGAGCCGGTAGCCCAGGAAGTTCCTGAGGTAAGTCCGACGGAAGTACCGGAGCAACCGGTAGTCGCAGCTGCGACGGAGGAGGCGAAATCCGTAGCGTCCGAGGCAGCGACTGCTGCCGAAGAGCCTGCGAAGTCGGCGAAAGAGACGCCGGTCGCTGACAAGCCGGAAAATCTGATTGATCCGGATATGCCTATTCCACCTGCGGACCCGGAAAACGCGAAAGACAAAGACCGCAAGCCGAAGAAAAAGAAAGAAAAGACTCGCGAGCGCGTTGTGGATGAGCCCGATGACGGTAAGCCGAAGAAGAAATCTGCCGGCCACCGTGGTCCGAGAAATCGTCCGGCTGAAGAGCCCAAGGTGGTTCTTTCGGAGGACGAAGAAGATACAACGCTGCGCAAGCCATTGCGGGCGAAAAAGAAACCGAAAGAAAAGCAACACGCTTTCGAGAGGCCAACTAAACCGATGGTTAGAGAAGTCGAAGTTCCCGAGACCATCACCGTGGGTGATCTTGCGCAGCGCATGGCTGTTAAATCTGCCGATGTGATAAAGACCTTGATGGGTATGGGCGTCATGGCCACCATCAACCAGCCGCTGGATCAGGAAAGCGCGATGCTGGTGACCGAAGAACTTGGCCATAAAGCCAAACCGGTCAGTGACGACGCCTTTGAGGCGTCAGTACTGAGCAAAATTTCGTTTGAAGGCGAGAAGGTCAAGCGTGCACCAGTCGTCAGTGTTATGGGTCACGTTGACCATGGCAAGACTTCGCTGCTTGACTACATCCGGCGTACCAAAGTTGCCAGCGGTGAGTCCGGTGGTATTACCCAGCACATCGGCGCCTACCATGTGGAAACCGAGCACGGCATGATCTCCTTCCTGGACACCCCGGGCCACGCAGCTTTTACAGCCATGCGTGCCCGCGGCGCACAGTGCACGGATATTGTGATCCTGGTAGTAGCCGCTGATGACGGCGTGATGCCCCAGACCAAGGAAGCGGTCCAGCATGCGCGTTCCGCCGGCGTGCCGATTGTTGTAGCGATTAACAAGATGGATAAGGAAGGGGCCGACCCTGACCGGATCAAAACCGAGCTGGCTGGGATGGAAGTGATACCGGAAGACTGGGGCGGTGACGTCCAGTTTGTCCCGGTGTCGGCCCACAGTGGTGACGGTATTGATGATCTCCTCGAAGCCATTCTTCTGCAGGCTGAAGTCCTTGAGCTGGCCGCCGTGCCCGACGCTCCGGCAAAGGGTGTGGTTATTGAATCCAGCCTTGAGCGCGGCCGTGGTTCGGTTGCAACGGTACTGGTTCAGAACGGCACCCTGAGACAGGGCGATATGGTCGTGGCAGGCGCTTACTTCGGTAAAGTGCGGGCCATGTCTGATGAGGCAGGCAAACCCTCCAAGGAAGCCGGCCCGTCGATTCCTGTTGAGATTCTGGGCCTGAACGGCACACCGGATGCTGGCGATGAGTTCTTCGCCGTGGCGGATGAGCGCAAGGCGAAAGAACTGGCGGAATTCCGTCAGGGCCGGGAGCGTG
>JBDNIR010000537.1:0-3844 GCA_041688195.1 Marinobacter sp. | reverse complement strand
TCATGATCTCACTGGCGAACACTCTCTCAGACCTGGTGATCTGGCGTGTTGCCCAGGGTATTGGCGGGGCATTCTGTGCGGTCTCAGTGCCTGCCATCGTGCGGGACCAGGTAGGTGGGCAGGATGCCGCCCGGCTATTCGGGTTGATCGGCCTGATCATGTTTATCGCGCCAGCCGCCGCTCCTTCCCTGGGCGCCCTGATGCTGTTGCTGGGTGACTGGCACTGGATCTTCCTGATGCTGGCCGGTTATGCGGTGTTCCTGGTGCTGGCACTGCAGCTGGCGCTGTTTCCCCGGTTGCAACCGCGGCCACCGGCGACCACTCCCGTCCGCACCCTGGTGACCAACTACATGCTGGTGCTCCGGCACAAGACCACCATGCGCTTTGTGGGCATTCAGGTGCTGTGCTTCAGCACCATGCTGCTGTTCATTACTCATTCCTCATTCATCTATCAGGAATGGTATGGCCTTTCCAATGGCATGTTTTCCCTCCTGTTTGCCGCCAATATCGCACTGATGGCGGCACTGAACCTGCTCAACCGGCCACTGCTGCGCAGGTTCTCATCGGTGGTTTTGTTGCGGGTGCAGGTGATGCTGCAGTGCCTGGCGCTGGTCGCGCTGGTGACGGTTGTGCTGCTGGGAGGCCCATTCTGGCTGGTCGCTGCCTGCATTATTGCGGCGATTGGCTTCCAGGGCGGGATCATCCCCAACAATATGGCCAACGCCCTGGAATTCTTTCCCCATTTGGGTGGCACCGCGGCGGCCATGCTGGGGGCCTCCCAGTTCACCATTGCCGGGGGTATCAGCGCCCTGTCATCGGCGTACGGCGGCCACGCCCTGCTGCCCATTGCCGCCAGCATGCTGCTGTGTTCCGCAGGTGCAGTGATGCTTGCGCTGGGCGCACCTCAGGCAGTGGCACGGGAAACCGCTCTGGATGCGGCAGGGGCCTCAGCCTCGACGAGTTGAGGTGGGTGGCTACTTCGCCATGTGTCCCGCGTAAGCCACGATAAAAGCAGTTTCCTGAAATATCTTCAAACCGGTGTCTGCAAAAGGAATGGGCAACGGGTTGGTAGAGAGTGTCGATTTGATAAGCGCCGGCGAAAGCAAAGTGATTTTGAGAGGGACCTTGATATCCGCATCCGGAATCAACTGTATAACAGCCTCCAGCTTGAAACTGATGGCGCCACCGGCAAACTTACCCTTGGGCATGCGCTCCTTTATCGCCACCTCGTTAACGCCGGAATCGGACATCAGCTCCGCGAAAGCAGCCTGGAACTCCAGCAGGTCTTCACGGGTGTGGTTCTTCTTGAGGGTCAGTTTACGTACCTTGCATTCCGGTATCGTGAACTGCCCCTGATCCAGGTTCAACAAGCAAACAACAGCATCGCTGCCGGTGAGTTCAACACCGCAAATAATCATAAGATTCCTTAACTATTCAGCTCAAAAAACCTGTGAAAGTGAGAAAGAGCGTGACCTGTCGCCTTCACTCAAGGCCGCTCTGGAAGTGTTGCTGCCTTTCCGGACAGGGTCAGTCGGTCTGTACAGTATCGATTGGGTCGGAATTGGCTCATTGATCTGCCTGCATTGGTTAAGCTGCTTCAACTTACCTGCATGTATCTGAGTTATTCCGGTACGCTCTCGCCCGATCCTCCCATTTCTTTCGGAACATCCTTCATCTTTGGAAGCCCGTCCTTGATACGCAGTACCGTTTCCTGGTAGTGCACATGGACCTCGGGCTGATAGGGCAGTTTCGGGATCACCGCCGCGTATACATCGGTCAGCCCCATATCCGGATGCTCTGTAAAGATATGACCGCCACAAGTCTTGCACCAGTTGCGATAGCTTGCCGGCGTCTTGTTATAGGTTCCGATGTTGTCGGCGCCCTGTGTGATTTGAACGGCCTCGGGCTTCCACAGAGTGAAAGCATTGACTGGCCCCGCAGACCAGTGGCGACACGACTCGCAATGGCAGTAGCCTGCGGCAGCAGGCTCGCCAGTAACCGTGAATTGAACCGCGCCACAAAAGCAGCTACCCGCGTAGAATTTCTCGTCATTCATGATGCACCTCCCAAGTTACTCGCACGGCTATACGGGCCGATTGAGGATGTTGATTCCACCGTATGTGAACCGGCTCTGACTATTGACGCCCAAAGTATAGGACACCTGGCGGCCTTTGCCTTTTCGGTGATCCGCTAAGTCCGGATTCTGCAGGCATCGTTGCTTGATCGGGCAAGGTCGGCATAAAAAATAAATCTGTCCCGGTTTTAGTCCATGGAAGAAGGAATACGAAATGGTTACACGTCTCTCTGCCTTATTCGCCGCAGGATGCTTCGGTGGCCTCGCCACCGTACTCACGCTCTGGCTGTTCGGAATGCTGGGGATTTCCGCGGCGCTGGGTGTTGCACTCGCGCCCCCACTCACACCGCCTATGATCTATTCATTCATGATATGGGGCGGCATCTGGGGGTTTGCGTTCCTGTTGCCCCTCGGTAGCATGAACATGTTCGCGCGCGGGCTGCTGTTGAGTCTTGGGCCAAGCATTGTGCAGTGTCTGGTAGTGTTCCCGATGAAGTTGGGCGTCGGTGTCCTGGGTCTGGACCTAGGCACCCTGACACCGGTACTGGTACTGATCTTCAACGCAGCTTGGGGACTCGTGGCGGCCTGGTGGCTGATACGGCAGGAAGCCGGAGTGATGGTCACCGCCTGAGGCGTTTCGGGACAGGAGCGTCCCGCGCTCCTGTCTTGCACTGGAAAAAAGCGAAAAAAGGAGTCAGATCGGAATGGCACTTACTTAACGCTAACTGATTGAGGTTAAAGGGAAAGGCTGACTCAAGTGGTATGGTGAAGTTGCGAAACCATAACCAGCCACAAGGAGCCAGCCTTTCATGAATGATTCTAACGCCCGGGTGTCCCTCAAACAACGGTGCCAAGTCCACCAAGCGGCCCGACGGGCCGATGCGTTTACGTTCTTCAACCTGCTCACCGGCGATAAGTTGCTCGATACCGTAGAGTCGCTGTTGCCGTCGCATCGGGAACGGCTGTTTTCGCCAACAGAAACACTGGCCATGTTCTCGGCACAAGCCATGAGCGCTGATCGGTCTTGCCAGAAAGCGGTCGATGAGGCGTCGGTCAATCGGCTGGTGACGGGCTTGCCCTCATGCAGCACAGCAACGGGTGGCTATTGCCGTGCGAGGCAGCGGCTTCCAGTGAGCATGGTCTCGACATTGACCCGTACCAGCGGTCACTTGATGGCGTCTCGATCGCCACTCCCCTGGCAGTGGCAGGGACGACGGGTCCGATTGGTCGATGGCACCACAGTGGCCATGCCAGACACACCCGCCAATCAGGCTGCGTATCCGCAACCCCGCAGCCAAAAACCCGGCCTGACTGGATGAGTCAGGCCGAGTACGACGAGGCACCGGCACACCTCACAGTACGAGAGCTTAAGGTGGGTGGCAAAGTGCTGGTGACAACGCTCCTGACGCCCAAACAGGCACCCAAAAGGGCGCTGGATAAACTATTCCGCAGTCGCTGGCATGTTGAGTTGGATCTGCGGAACCTCAAAACGACTCTGGGCCTGGAGCAACTAAGCTGTAAAACACCTGATATGGCCATCAAAGAGCTTTGGGTCTATCTTCTGGCTCACAACCTGATCCGGTTGCTCATGGTTCAGGCTGCTCTGGCCGCCGGCCAATTACCCCGGGAACTCAGCTTCAAGCACTGCCTGCAACTCTGGCTGGCCTGGCAGGCTTGCTTTCAGTCAGCATGGTGCGTTGACCAACTCGACGAATTGTTCAGACTGATGAGCGAGCGTACGGTTGGAAACCGATCCGGACGGATTGAACC
>JBDNIR010000536.1:0-3656 GCA_041688195.1 Marinobacter sp. | reverse complement strand
AGCACGATTGCGGACAGCTCGACGTGGCAGTACCCGGCTTCTGGCAGAACTTCCCAACCAGCCTTCGCAAAGAAGGAAACAAACTAACAATCGGTCTGTTCCCGAAAGATGCAAAGAATGTTTATGAGCTACAGGGCGGAGAACGGAAAACCCTCCACTGTTCACTAGCCCACCACTCCAATAACAGCATCTCTGCAGCAGCGTACACACCACTAATACCAGTGCTTACGCCAGAGTGCTATGAGCGAGCTGATGCTTTGCCGTGGTTCAAAGCCAACACTCAACGCGGCGCTCTCGACAAACTCATAGCTGAAGGCCTAGATGGCAGCTCTAACTTCTTTGCCAAAAGAGAAGTTATTGATGAGTTTGGCTGGCGTAACTTTGGCGATATCTTCGCCGACCATGAAACCCTCTATCAGAGCGAGGGAGAGCTACCGTTGATATCCCACTACAACAACCAATACGATCCAATATACGGCTTTGCAAGGCAGTACGCCCTGACCGGGGATAAGCGCTGGTTTCGGTTAATGGATGACCTTGCCCGTCACGTCGTGGATATAGACATCTACCACACTGAAGAAGACCGGGCTGAATACAACAATGGCTTGTTCTGGCATACAGACCACTACCTGGAGGCCCAAACGGCTGCACATCGGACGTTCACCCGTCACAACGAGACCAGCTCAACGCCAGGACAGACCGGAGGCGGGCCAGCGTCCGAACATTGCTACACAACTGGC
Organism: Marinobacter sp.; assembly: GCA_041688195.1. GTDB lineage: Bacteria > Pseudomonadota > Gammaproteobacteria > Pseudomonadales > Oleiphilaceae > Marinobacter. Next base: position 2,916 of record JBDNIR010000536.1, on the reverse strand, counting down.
TTGCTGTACCACTATTACATGACAGGCGCGCCGGCGTCGCGGGATGCAGTTCTGCAACTAGCCAACTGGATACGGACCTCACACGAGGGCCAGGGCGGTCTGCTGGAGCAACTGCTGGCCCTGAAAAAACACGATTTGCCGAATCTGAAGGCGTTGCTGAAAGGCGAACGCCCTTCCCCGCATCAATATCCGTTTACCAGGGGTACCGGCAATTACCTCAATGCCCTACTGGACGCATCGCTGCTGGAACCCGGTGAGGACTGGCTGGAACATGCGGAAGGAGTCATCCGCAAAACCATCCATCCCGCAGATAATATCGAAAAGCGAGATTTGCTCGAGGTCGAAACCGGCTGGTCGTACCTGATACTAATGACCAGTATTGCCCGCTACCTTTACCTCAAGAGAGAAGCAGGAGACACCGATTCCCACTACAACTACACCCGGTTGGCATTCATTCATTACGCCAATTGGATATGGGAGAATGAGCGGCCTTTCCTGTCCGATCCAGGGCAACTCGAGTTCCCCAACGACACCTGGGTAGCCCAGGATGTGCGTAAAGCCATGCTGATGTTTCAGGCAGCGGAACTGGATCCGGCGCGCGCGGCAGACTACCAGAATAAAGGGAGCCAGTGGCTGGCAGAATTCTCCGACGCGCTGGCCCAGGGTAAGCAAAAGCACTATACCCGCATCCTGATCATATTGATGCAGAACTATGGGCCACAACAGATCAGTTCATGCGAAGGCTTGGCGCAACTTACTGATGGTCCTGCGGCAGCGAATGACAACCGTCCCCCCAGACTTACCTGGAGTGAGCTTGTAGCCAGGATAATTGGCCGCCTGGTTCGTGGAATACTTGCATTCAGGCCTGCCAGGGAACGGGCCTGGCTTCATTCACGACTGGATCGTTCTTAATATGCGGGTTTTCAAACGTCTCGTGAAATCGGTATTCCTGGCGCTCGCGCTCCCCCTGTATTTGCTGTGCCTGCTGTTCAGTCAGCTGGGTAATGCCGACGGGGTGTTCGCGTCGTTCTCACAGGGTCTAAGCCTGATACCCGGTAAATTTGGAGTTTACCTACGGGCGGCTTTCTACCGTCTGGTCTGCCCCGCCACCTCTGACGAAATTTCGGTAGGGTTCCTGACCATCCTGTCCCACCGCAACACCAGTATCGCCAAGGGGGTGTATATCGGACCTCAGTGCAATATCGGAATGTGTTCCATCGGAGAAAACACTCTCATCGGCAGCGGCGTCCATATCCTTAGTGGAAGTCGTCAGCATGAGTTCCAGGACATTGAAAAGCCCATTCAGGATCAAGGCGGCTTTTTTGAGAAAATCCGGATAGGTTCTGACTGCTGGCTGGGCAATAGTGCAGTGATTATGGCGGCAGTGGCCGATGGCTGCATCGTCGCTGCTGGGAGTGTATTGAGCAAATCCGCGGATAAGGAGGGCGACATACTCGCTGGTAACCCCTCAAGGACCATTCGAAACCGCTTTTCGGATAGCAGCCAAACTCATCAAGGAACCTTAGGATGAAAAGTCACCTACCCGAGCGACTCTACTTATCTTCTCCCGTATGGCTCCAAAATCTACTGGTGAGCGTCTACGGATATATGGAGCATAAAAGGCGATACGGAGGGGAACATAGCGTTTTCCTGAAGCATCTAAGAAACAACAAATTTCTTAAGCTTCAGGAAAATAAGGCCCTTCAGAAAAAACTTCTACAGGCCGTCCTCGCTAACGCAGCAAGAAATGTACCTGCCTATCAGCACTTGCGCTCTACCCATCCTGACCTCTCTCTCTTCCCCCTACTTGACAGGCAACAAGTTGCCAACAATACCGAGCAATTTGTGTCCAGTGAGTTCAATGCTAAAGATCTGTTAGCGCTCTATACCGGGGGTAGCTCCGCGAGCCCTCTAAAAGTGTACATTTCGAAAACGACAAGACAGAAAACCTACTCTTTCTGGCAATTGTTCTATGACAACATGAATTTCAGAATTGGGGACCGTAAGGCTTCCTTCGTAGGAAGAAAGCTACAGGAACCCGACAATAATCTGCCCCCTTTTTGGCGGTACAATATTGCCGATAGACAGCTTCTGTTTTCTTCTTACCATATGGAAGAGGCTAATCTTCCTCTCTATGTAGAGAAGCTGAACGCGTTCAAACCTAAGGTTATTGAAGGTTATCCATTTAGCATCTATCGCATCGCAGAGCACATTCTTAATAACTCGCTACCACTTTCATTCACGCCCACTGGCATCAGTACAAGTTCCGAGAATTTTTCTGAACGACATCGGAAAGTAATAGAAAGTGCCTTTAACTGCAGAGTTTTTGACCAGTATGGATCGGCAGAGTCGGTTGTCTTTGCATCAGAGTGCGAACACGGCACCATGCATATAGAACCGGAATATGGAATACTTGAAGTATTAACAGAGTCTGGAGAAATTACTCCAACCGGCAAAGGCGAGCTTATCGCAACGACCTTACTGAACGATGCGATGCCCCTGATACGATACAGAATTGGAGACCTCGGAGTGATAGCCGAAGAGTCATGCCTCTGCGGTCGAGTCACTCCCATTTTAAAAGAACTTCATGGAAAGGTCGGTGCCGTAATCATAAACGAAGGGCGTCAAGTTCCGACGGCAGCAATCGCGATTGCATTCGAATACCTGGAAGGAATAAAGAACACACAAATTATTCAGAATGAACTTGGTGCTGTCATTGTAAAGCTCGTAAAAAAATCAGAGTTCGATCCGAAATCTGAGGACTTTATGATATGGGAGCTTAGAAAGATGTTAGGGGAATCGCTCAAAATCGAAGTCGAATACGTCACCGATATACCCCCCGAACCCAACGGAAAATATAAAATGGTTGTTCAGAATGTCTACCAGTAAGGTAATGAAGACTCCTCTGATTGGTGT
>JBDNIR010000535.1:0-2321 GCA_041688195.1 Marinobacter sp. | reverse complement strand
TCGGTGGATACTGAGACTACCGGCGGATCGATGTCAGGGTATTCCCGCACCGGCAAACCCATAAGGGCCGACACCCCGAACACCACAATGAGCAGGCTGATGACAGTGGCAAAAACCGGACGCTTGATGGAGACATCGGAGAGAACCATGATTTATTGCCACAACCGGGTGGTGGACTCACTAGTGATCAGCGCGTTGTCGTCTTCCATTATCGCGACTTTGTCGCCGCTGCTGAGTCGATCCTGGCCGGTTATAATGACCGAATCGGTCGAAGACACCCCCTTGATTACCTCCACAACGCCCGGCTCCCGGGAACCCAATTCGACTTCTATCCGCCGGGCTTTTCCTTCATCGGCGACAAATACAAACGCCTTATTGCCCAGCACCAGCACTGCCTGCTCGGGTATTACCAGCGCTTCACGCTCCCGTAGAGTCAGGCTAACCGACATGAACTGCCCGGGGCGCAAGCGACCTTCAGCGTTATCAATCAGAGCTTTAACCGGCAGAGACCGACTCAACTCATTAATACGGGTGCCCAACTCCGCCAGGGTGCCACCAAAATCCCGATCAGGAAACGCAGCTGTTTTGGCCGTCAGGGCCTGACCTTTTGTAACCTGACCCAGATAACGCTCTGGTACCGCAAAGGTAAGCTCCATCTTATCGGTGGCATCCAGAGTGGCAATGGAATCCCCGATATTCAGGTAGGCACCGACGCTTATGTCCACCAGCCCTACAACGCCAGCGAAAGGCGCTTCAATCCGGTGGTCATCCAGGCGCGTGCGGGTTGATTCAAGTTGCGCTTGAGCGACATCAAGGGTGGTACGCAAGGCATCGACCTGGGCCTGGGAAATGCTGTTGTTCGAACGCAGGCTTTGAGCGCGGTCGTACTGCCGCTTGGCATCTGCATACTGGGCGATTGAAACACTCAAATCGGCCTGGGCCTGGCGATCGTTCAGACGAACCAGCAACTGGCCTTCGGAAACAGGATCACCCGGAGCGAAATTCAGCTCGACAATGCGCCCGCTCACTTCGCTGGTCAGCTTGATTTCCTGCCGTGAACGGAGAGTGCCCACCGCAACCACTACGTCACGAACCAGATCCGCTTTGGGCTGAACAACGTTTACGTTGCTTGCCCGCTTTTCACGGGCCTGTTCAGTATCCGCTCCATCGTCAAGGTAAAAGTCAGCACCAACTCCTAACGCTGCCAGAACGATGATTGTAGTTGCGATTAGCCATTGCTTTGCCATATCAGTTCTCGTGGTAAACCATCACAATGACCCGTTGTAACACTCACCGGTGCCAACACGGTTGATTACTTCTGGCAGCTTGTCAGTCACCGCTTCGCTTCTGGATAACCAGGACAAGCTCGCCAACATCAATACCCCACTTGCTCATAGTGGTCTGATTGATCAGCGTATCGGGGGTGATAAGGTACATCCAGTCATCCATCCGGACATCCAATGTGCCATCGCCGTACGCCACTCTGAGCACATAATTCATATTGATGGCGTTACCCTGCCAGCGCATCTGCCCGGCTTCGACCACATCCCCGGCGGTCGCTTTGTAGCCATCTTCATGGGGGGTGAGGGTCCAGACACGAGTCTGCTCTTCACCGTCGTTGAACCGGAACACTTCCTCAAGGGTGCCGACGCCCTGATCATCCCAACTTGCGACAATGTCTGCATCAAAGGTTCGAATCACTTTTCCAGTGAAATCCTTGACTACGCCGCGAGCTGAAAGTTCACCCTCAAAAAACTGGTCCGGCACCAAAGCCGGTGACCGCTGCGTGTAGTCCTCCAGCGTAGGCCCCGCACAGCCCGTCAGCACGAGTGCCAGAGATACTGCATAGATGATACGTCTGGCACGTGGCGATGATATGAAGATGCGCTGTCTTTGCATGATTTTTACACTCGTTTTGCAAATAGAATTGGGTATTCCATTTACGCCCCGAGGCCGGCAACAGACCAGCCTCGGGCATTTCCTGGCGCTGAGAGGGGTCAACTCACGAAACGGAAAAAATTGTACGTTAAGGGTCCTGCGGTGTCCGTAGGTGTTGGCGGCGATCAGGTTCCGGTCGATCGCGTGTTCGCGATGCTGGCCTTTGGCCAGGTTCAGGAAGAAATGTGATGCTCAAGGTATTAAATGTACGTCGAATTCACTTCACAGGCACAGTGATCAAACCTTCTGCCTTCATCCAGTCGAAGGCCACAAAGGCAGGCTCCTCGCCATCAACATCAACTCGGGAGTTGAGTGTCTGCTGCTGCGAATTTGTCAGCTTCGAGGAAATCTGGGCAAAGATTTGTTGCAGTTGCGGGTATTTT
>JBDNIR010000534.1:0-3961 GCA_041688195.1 Marinobacter sp. | reverse complement strand
GTCATGCTGCTTTCCTCTCAAACAGATACCGGAATACCGGATAAATTTCGCCGGGGTCCGCAATCTGCTGCATGGCAAAGCTTTGTGGAAAACGCTCATGGATTATCTCGTATTCGTACCAGAGCATCTGGTGATCCTGGGTCGTGATTTCCACATAGGCAAAGTACTGCACCAGTGGCAATACGCTCTCTGCGAGCAGCTGGCCGCAGATGGGAGATTTATCATTCCAGTTATCACCATCGGAGGCCTGGGCCGCGTAGATATTCCACTCTGACGGAGAATAGCGGGCCTCGATGATCTTGTGCATCAGCTTTAGCGCGCTGGAAACGATGGTGCCGCCAGTCTCGCGGGAATAGAAGAATTCTTCCTCATCCACTTCCTTGGCACTGGTGTGATGGCGGATAAACACCACATCAATGCGTTTGTAGTTTTTCTTCAGGAACAGGTACAGCAGGATGAAAAACCGTTTCGCGATGTCCTTGTGCATTTGCGTCATGGAGCCGGATACATCCATCAGGCAGAACATGACTGCGCTGGTGGCCGGTTGTGGCTGCTTGAGGTGCTGGCGATATCGAAGGTCGATCTCGTCGAGAAAGGGTATGCGACGCACATTGGCCTTCAGGCGGGCGATTTCCTGCTCGATAACGTCGATCTGGTCCTCATGGTTGAAGGCCGGGTCCAGATCATCCGGAGCGGATTTCAGCGCTGCCAGTTGTGCTTCCAGATCACGGATTTTCTTTCGGCGGGCACCGCCAAGAGCGAGGCGGCGCGCGTGAGCACCCCGCAGGGAGCGCACCACATCCAGCTTGGCTGGCACACCTTGGGTCGAGAAGCCGGCGCGCACATATTTAAACGCTTCGGTGTCCTTGAGTTGCTTGCGAGCCAGGTTCGGGAGTTCCAGGTCATCAAACAGGAATTCCAGGAACTCTTCCTGGGTAATCTGGAAAGCGAACTCATCCATCCCTTCGCCGTCAGGGCTGGCTTGCCCTTGGCCCTGGCCCGATCCACCTCCCTGGGGTTTGGGCAGCGTGTCGCCAGCGATGAATTCCTTATTGCCCGGATGCACCATCTCCCGCTTGCCACCCTGGCCATGGTGAAAGATAGGCTCCTGGATATCCCGGGAGGGAATACTGACGCTTTCGCCCCGTTCGATATCCGTGATGGACCGCCGCTGAACCGCCTCCGCCACTGCTTTCTTGATGTGCTGGCGGTACCGGCGCAGGAACCGTTCGCGATTCACTGCGCTTTTATTCTTGCCGTTCAGTCGTCGGTCGACAATGTGGGTCATACCCATAGTGGCACTCCTGGTGGCCCTTTCTTGCAATCGTCATGGCGCCTTATAACGCCCTCAGGCTAATGGTCTGTGCGCTGGTTCAGTGAGACTTCCTGACCCGCAGGTACCATTCAGCCAGCAGTCGTACCTGCTTCTCTGTGTAGCCTCGGTCGACCATCCGTTCGACGAACTGCTTATGTTTTTTCTGATCCTCATTGCTTGCCTTCGGGTTGAACGAGATCACCGGTAGCAGGTCTTCGGTGTTAGAAAACATTTTCTTCTCGATCACACTGCGCAATTTTTCATAACTCAACCAGGACGGGTTACGGCCCTGATTGTTGGCCCTCGCCCGCAGGACAAAGTTGACCACTTCGTTGCGGAAATCCTTCGGGTTGCTGATGCCTGCGGGCTTCTCGATTTTCTCCAGCTCATCGTTGATAGAAGAGCGGTCGAGAATTTCGCCGGTTTCTGGATCGCGGTATTCCTGGTCCTGTATCCAGAAGTCGGCGTAGATTACGTAACGGTCGAACAGATTCTGGCCATACTCGCTGTAACTCTCCAGGTAGGCGGTCTGGATTTCCTTGCCAATAAACTCCACATAATGCGGTGCCAGGAATTCCTTGATAAACCTCAGGTAACGCTCCTGTGTCTCCTGTTGGAACTGCTCCTGTTCGATTTGCTTTTCAAGCACATACAGCAGGTGAATCGGGTTGGCAGCGATCTCGGAATTATCAAAGTTGAACACCTTCGAGAGAATCTTGAAGGCAAAACGGGTCGATAGCCCGTCCATGCCTTCATTAACCCCCGCGGAATCCCGGTACTCCTGGATCGATTTGGCTTTCGGGTCCGTGTCCTTAATGTTCTGGCCGTCGTAAACCCGCATCTTGGAGAAGATGCTGGAGTTTTCCGGCTCTTTCATGCGGGAGAGAATCGAGAACTGGGCCAGCATATCGAGAGTGTCCGGGGCGCAAGGCGCACCGTGCAGAGAGCTGTCCCGCAGCAATTTGCGGTAGATGTCGATCTCTTCGGTGACCCGAATGCAATAAGGCACCTTGATGATGTAGACCCGGTCAAGGAAGGCTTCGTTATGTTTGTTGTTCCGGAACGTCTGCCATTCGGATTCGTTGGAGTGGGCCAGAATAACACCGTCAAATGGCACGGAACCCATGCCCTCGGTGGTGTTGTAGTTGCCTTCCTGGGTTGCCGTCAGCAAGGGGTGGAGCACCTTGATGGGCGCCTTGAACATCTCGACAAATTCCAGCAGCCCCTGATTAGCCTTACACAGGCCGCCACTGAAACTGTAGGCATCCGGATCATCCTGGGAGAAATCTTCCAGCATGCGGATGTTGACCTTACCGACCAGGGCAGAGATGTCCTGATTGTTGTCGTCACCGGGTTCGGTCTTGGAAACCGCTATCTGGTCGAGTACGGACGGGTAGCGTTTAACGACACGAAACTGGCTGATGTCGCCACCAAACTCATGGAGCCGCTTGACCGCCCAGGGCGACATGATCGATTTGAGATACCGGGTAGGAATGCCGAACTCCTCTTTCAGAATGGTGCCGTCTTCATCGACGTTGAACAGGCTGAGGGGTGATTCATTAACCGGGGAGCCCTGGATGGCATAGAAGGGTACTTTTTGCATCAGTTGCTTGAGTTTTTCAGCCAGCGAAGACTTACCGCCGCCCACCGGGCCGAGCAGGTAAAGAATCTGCTTCTTCTCTTCCAGCCCTTGAGCTGCATGGCGGAAAAACGACACGATGTGCTCTACCGCATCCTCCATGCCATAGAACTCAGAAAATTCCGGATAACGCTTAATAACTTTGTTGGAGAAAATTCGGGAAAGCCTGGAGTCCCGGGAGGTGTCTGCCAGTTCTGGCTCGCCGATGGCCATGAGCATACGCTCGGCCGCAGTGGCGTAGGCAGACGGGTCCTTTTTGCAGATCTCCAGATATCCCTCGAGAGAAAACTCCTCCTCCTGAGTGGCGTCATACCGGTTTTTGAAGTGCTGAAGAATACTCATAGTGGCCCCTCGCTCGTTGTGTTATCAGCTGTGATTCACGTAAAACTCCCCGATCAATTCGGACCGCCTGTACCGGCGATTCATTGGTAGTTGGTTGAGTTGGATGGAGTCTTACTACCAGATACGCCGGCAGACGGTTTCTGGTTTGGATAATTTCAGCTTAGATCAGTCTACCGGCGTTGGACAGTGACAACTCTGTTTTGTTTCGTGAATGGACGTATTTTTATTGTGGTTATTCCGTGCCTTCGCGTCGTCTTAGTTTGAACACACTTTCAGTCGCACCGCTCAGTCCCTTGCGCTTGGCAAAGGCATGATCTCTGGCCAGGGTGTTGGTCACTATGTGTTCGATATCCCAGTCGCGATCGTAGAGTTCGCCTACCTCAAGATCACTGACATTGAACGGTGGGCCTTTCATTTCTTCATTCTGATAGTCCAGAGTGACCAGCAGAATCGACACCTGCTCTGGCAAAACGGCTGTCATATGCTCCACGTAATCGGATCGCATGCCGGGGGGCAGAGCAATTAGCGCCGCGCGGTCATACACCAGTCGAACGTGTTTGAGGTCTTCGGGCACCAGCTGGAAGAAATCTCCGCACCAGAGTTCAAGATTGTCATGGTGGAAGGTGGTAAATGGCTGGCCAGGGTGAACGGACGCCCTGGTGTGT
>JBDNIR010000533.1:0-3994 GCA_041688195.1 Marinobacter sp. | reverse complement strand
CTGGTCGGTCGCTGCAGCAACCACTTCGGACAGGTCATACGCGACAACTACTTCATGAACCATCTCGATGAAGTAAACCAGGCCCTCGGCTTGCACAGCCTGTTCGAGACCGATCCTAAAACCGTTTTCCGGCAACAGGCTAACCGTTTAAAGAATGCGGGGCTGTAGGTTTTAGCTGTCGCCGGGAATACGGCAGCAGGAGCCTTTTTTCTAAAGCGCTTCTGCCCGAGCTTCGGCCTGGTTCGCACCGGCTGTGTTGCCGTTCGCACGACGGATATCCGCCAGCAGCATCCAGCCTGCCCGCTGCAATCCGGTGTTACTTCCTGCCAGAGAAAGCCCTTTGAGGGTAAATTGTTCGGCGGTGCCAAGCTGATCCAAAGCCACATAAGCTTCCGATAATTTATAGTAAATCTCGGCGGAGCGTGGGGATATTCTCTGCGCCCTTTCCAGCTTACCGATTGCGCCACGAGGGTTGTCCTGCGCCAGCAGTGTACTGGCTTCGCGAATTAATCCGGCGGCTGCAGGGGATAGTGTTTCCCCCTGATCCTGATGTCGCGGCGATGCCTGGCGTTCAGGCTCTACTGACTCCGGTTGCTCTGACTTTCGAACCGTGCGATCCGGCTCACTGGTCCGGGGTGGCTCCGGTGCTTTGTCATAATCCGGTGACTGACCGGCGGGCACGTAAATGGACCCACCCGGGCTGGCACAGCCAGCAAGAGCAAGGGTTGCAGCTAACCCGCTGCTTAGTATGATCTGCCTTAATGTCATTGGAACAATCCTTCAAACCAGCCTTTTAGTCGCCGCGTGAGGTCACCGGAACAGCTCACCGAATCCTGCGGCTCACTGCCTGTCACAAACGGCATGAAACGTGCGCCTTCACAATGCTCATCGGTTAATGTACCGGTCTCGGCATTGACCCAATGATACTCAACACCATCCGGGACTACCGGCGAGAAGCCATTCTGGGGCACCTGCGCCATGAACCTTGCCCACACGGGTAACGCGCCTGTGGCACCGGTGTAAGCCGTTGGGCCGTTATCATCTCGCCCTACCCAGGTTACCGCCAGCAAATCACCACTGAAGCCCGCAAACCAGCTATCACGCCCATCATCGGTGGTCCCCGTTTTGCCCGCAAGCCCAAGGTTCTCCGACACGAACCGATAGGCAGAGCGTCCTGTACCCTCTTGCAGGGTTTCCTGCATGGCGTACTGGACAAGGTGAACCGCCCCGGGGTCAACCACTTGATCAACCGCAAGACTGTAGCGGGAAAGCGATTCGCCTTGTGCTGTTGTGACATCTCTGATGGTACGCAGGGGGATATTGAAGCCTGACGCTGCCAGGCCCTGATAGAGTGCGGCAACCGTCACAGGCGTCATGGAAACCGAGCCCAGCAGCATGGACGGATATTCCGATATAGGTTCAGTGACACCCAGTTTCTGGAGGGTTTCGACGACTGCCTCTATGCCAACATCCAGGCCGACACGAACCGCCGCCAGGTTATAGGAGTGCGATAACGCCCGGTGGAGCGGCACATCACCGTGCTCTTCACCATCATAGTTCTTCGGCTCCCATCGGCGACCATCATCAAACACCAGCACAAACTTGCGATCCTCAACCGGGGTAATCAGGGTGTAGCGTTCCGGGAACTGCAACGCAGTCAAATAAGTAAAGGGTTTGATCAGTGAGCCAATAGGCCTGCGGGCATCCACCGCCCGGTTGAACCCCGCGTACTTCGGGTCCCGCCCCCCGACCAGTGCCAGGACTTCCCCGCTGTCTCTGGATGTGACCACCATGGCACCCTCCAGAACCGGCTCAGAGCGGCCACTCTCCATATCTTTCAGGGAATTGGCAACAGCGTACTCTGCAGCGTACTGAATTGCGGGATTCAGAGTGGTGAAAATCCGCAGCCCTTCACTTTGAAGATCTTCCTGTTTGTAGTCCCGAGCCAGATGGCGACGCACCAGATCAATGTAGGCGGGATAGCGGTTCTCGGAATACGAGGGTTTGGGGGTCACGGCAAGCGGCTTGGCGCGAGCTTTCTGAGCCTCCGTCTCCTTGATAACACCCTTGGCAAGCAGGGAATCAATCACCAGGTTCCGGCGATTCAATGCCCGCTCAGGATTACGTCGCGGATCATAATAACTGGGGCCTTTCACCAGACCGACCAGCAGTGCCACCTGCTCCAGTTCAAGATCCTGCAGGGATTCACTAAAATAAAACTGGCTCGCCAAACCAAAGCCGTGAATGCTTCGAGTGCCAGCCTGCCCGAGATAAACCTCATTCAGATAGGTTTCGAGGATGTCCTGCTTCTCGTAATGCAACTCCAGCAGCATCGACATCAGCGCTTCGTTGCCCTTGCGAAGCAGGGTCTGGTCTCGGGTCAGGTAAAAGTTTTTTACCAACTGCTGAGTCAGGGTGCTGCCACCCTGCACTACCCGACCCGCCTGCATGTTCACCCAGAGCGCCCGTGCGATAGACAGCGGCGCAACGCCGAAGTGGTTGTAAAATTCGCGGTCTTCAATCGTTAGCAACGCGCTTTCAAACAGCGGCGGCAGGTCACTGAGTTTGACCAGCACCCGGTCTTCTTTGTGCGCCGGGTAAATACCACCAATCTGCGCCGGCTCCAATCGTGCTATGGCTGTATTCTCACCCGACAGAACCCGAAAACTGTCAACACGATCACCGTTGATTGACAGCGAAAGCCGACGCCGGGGCTCGCTACCGTCCGCAAACTGGAACCCTCGTGTGCTGATGACAAAGCGACTGCCGGATTGGCTGTAGGTTCCGCTTTGGGTACCATTACCTGCCCGGTATCCGGACGCCTCGAGTTCACGTTTCAGCGCCCCCACACCAACACTTGCGCCGTCGTATAGCTCAAGTGGGCGCGCGTATACTCGGGAGGGCACCTTAAATCGCTGGCCTTCGAATTTGGAGGTTACCACAGCATCGAGGTAAACCACCCAGCCTGTCAGAACCACCAGACCCACCAGGAACACCCGGCTGACAAGGCGCCAGAAGCGGCTCCTGTCGCGCCTGGATGAGCTACGTGAACGTTTTTGCGAGGACTTTTTAGCGTTGGACGTTTTTTTCATGGGCAGGATTATAACGAATCCCCTGGCGGGGTGCGTCGCCCTTCTCTGTGTTATTTCTGTAATCTCGCCGCTATGATAGATCCCAACTTAACATTCGGAATTGGAAACCCACATTCAAGGAGAGGCTTGTGAGTGAAGCAACAACCGGAGACCTGATTCTGGCCCTGCAGAGTCCGGCGCTATACGACCACCCGGTGACGGATTTCCAGGTTCACGAAACCCATATTTCCTGGGTCATCCTTACCGGCCGCTATGCTTACAAGATCAAAAAGCCGATGGATTTCGGGTTTCTCGATTTCTCGACTCTGGACCGACGAAAGCACTTCTGCGAAGAAGAGCTGCGCCTGAACAGCCGGCTGGCCAGTAAACTGTATCTGGATGTGCTGCCTATCACCGGCACTCCAGATCAACCGGAACTCAATGGTACCGGCGAGCCCTTCGAATACGCTGTTCGCATGCGCCAGTTTGACCAGGCCGACCTGCTCGATGCCCGGCAGGAAGCAGGCAAGCTGACACCTGACCTCCTGAATAGCCTGGCCAGGCAGATGGCCGAGAGCCACCACCAGTTGCCCAGGGTCCCCGACCATAAGCCATTCGGTGCGCCAGAGGCGGTGTTTGCGGCCATGCAGGAGAATTTTGACCAGATTCGTCCCTTATTAAGTGCTGCGGGCCTGCTGGAGCAACTTGATAGCCTCGAAGCCTGGACGCGGACCACATTCGACCTTATGAAAGACCGCATCACCCGGCGGCGTAAGGAGGGATTCGTCCGTGAATGTCATGGCGACCTTCACCTTGCCAACATTACCGTTTACGAGAACGAAGTGACGGTATTCGATTGCATCGAATTCAGCGAGCCATTCCGCTGGATTGACGTGATCAACGACTTCGCGTTTCTGCTGATG
>JBDNIR010000532.1:0-13765 GCA_041688195.1 Marinobacter sp. | reverse complement strand
TGGGTGAAGTCCTGTGGCAAAACGGCCAACAGGAACAGGCCCGGATGATCTGGCGCGAAGGCCTTGAGAAGGACCCCACCGATGAGCTGATTCTGGAAGCCCTTGAGCGCCTGGGCGTGGAGCAAAATCAGTAATGGGTCTTAGAGCAACTGTTATTGTTTGCATATCACTTTGGCTGAGCGCCTGCGCGACGACACCCACCGAACTTCTGCCGGAAGGCCTGACGGAACAACCACCGGCCAGTTGGAGCCAGCGCCAGAGCGCTCTCAATGCCTTTCAGCATTGGCAACTACAGGGCAAGCTCGCGGTACGGCAGCCCTCAGACAGCGGTACGGCCAATATCAACCGCTGGGTACAGGATAACGAACGCTACCAGCTATCGCTGTCGTCAGCGTTCCTGGGCCTGGGCAGAACAGAGCTCGAAGGGGTACCGGGCTTCCTTGAACTGACCTTGCCCGACGGCGAAACCTATCGTTCCAACGATCCCGATGCCCTCGTTGAAGCGGCCACCGGCTGGCAACTGCCTATCGACAGCCTGACCTGGTGGATCAAGGGCCTGCCTGATCCGGCCAGCGATTTTCGATTGCTGTTCAATGAAGCCGGTGACCTCGCAGTGATCCGCCAGCAGGGTTGGGAAATTCACTATGACCGTTGGCAATCGTTTATGGATGAGCAGCCGTTGCTCCCAGCCAGAATCACGGCACTGAAAGAAGACAAGCGGGTACGCCTGGTCGTGACCGACTGGCAGATGCGCAGCCCTGATCAGCCATGACTTTCTGCTTGCCTGCACCCGCTAAACTGAACCTGTTCCTTCACATTAACGGGCGCCGGAAAGACGGCTATCATAAACTGCAAACGCTGTTTCAGTTTCTGAATTTCGGTGATGAGCTAGGGTTCACACCCCGGCAGGATGGCCAAATCGTACTTGAGTCAGCCCTGCCCGATGTGTGTGACGATGACAACCTGGTTGTGCGTGCTGCGCGGCTGCTGAAAGCCCGCGCAAACCGGCCAGTGCCCGGCGCCAGCATGACCCTGATCAAGCGGCTGCCGATGGGCGGCGGCCTCGGCGGGGGCAGCTCCGATGCCGCCACTGCCCTGCTGGGGCTGAATCATCTCTGGCAACTCGATTACTCACTGGACCAACTGGCTGAACTGGGGCTCACCCTGGGAGCAGATGTGCCGGTATTTGTCCGCGGGTTTGCGGCATTTGGTGAAGGGATCGGGGAAAAACTCACAGCGTCTCAACCACCGGAGGATTGGTTTGTAGTGCTGAAACCGGCGTGCAACATCAACACAGGACTGATTTTTTCCCAGCAAGGGTTGACAAGGGACACCCCTAGAATCAAAATGGCGCCCGCTTTTGAGGGAGACGCCTCAAAATACCGGAACGACTGTGAGGATGTAGTTTGCAGACTGTATCCAGAGGTTAAGCAGAGCTTGGAATGGCTGTCAAAATTCGGACCTGCAAGATTAACCGGAACCGGGGCTTGCATATTTGGACGTTTCCCAACAGAATCCAAAGCCCAAAAAGTCTGGGCAAGCAAACCTTCCGGCATCACCGGGTTCGTAGCTAAAGGGGTGAACCAATCACCACTACACCGAAAGCTGACGGAGCTGAGATGATGCCAAACAGAAGCACGATATTGGGGTGTCGCCAAGTGGTAAGGCAACGGGTTTTGATCCCGTCATGCGCAGGTTCGAATCCTGCCACCCCAGCCAATTCCCTCCTGAATTTTTCAATATGACTTCTGATACCGAGAAGGATTCCATCGTGTCCAAGCTGATGATTTTCGCGGGCAATGCCCACCCGGAACTTGCTAAAAGTATTGCCCAGAAACTGCACATCCCCATGGGCGAAGCCACAGTCGGCAAGTTCAGTGATGGCGAAACCACCGTTGAAATCAATGAGAATGTTCGCGGCCACGATGTGTTCATCATCCAGCCCACCTGTTATCCGACCAACGATAACCTGATGGAACTGATCGTTATGGCGGATGCCCTTCGCCGCGCCTCAGCCACCCGTATTACTGCGGTAATCCCTTATTATGGCTATGCCCGCCAGGATCGCCGCGTTCGTTCCACCCGCGTGTCCATCAGCGCCAAAGTGGTCGCCGACATGATTACCAGCATCGGCATCGACCGGGTACTGACCGTCGATCTCCACGCCGACCAGATTCAGGGCTTCTTCGATATTCCGGTAGACAACATCTACGCCACACCCGTGCTGCTGGAAGATATTGAAAAGCAACGTTTTGAAAACTTTATCGTGGTATCTCCTGACGTCGGTGGCGTGGTTCGCGCACGTGCAATCGCCAAGCGCCTCGACGACGCCGACCTTGCGATCATCGATAAACGTCGCCCGAAGGCGAACGTCTCCCAGGTGATGCACATCATCGGTGATGTCAGGGATAAAACTTGTATTCTGGTGGACGACATCGTCGATACCGCCGGCACCCTGTGCAAGGCAGCCAAGGCTCTGAAGGAGCAGGGTGCATCAAGAGTTATCGCGTATATCACTCACCCGGTACTTTCGGGACCCGCGGTTGACAACATTAACGCCTCCGAACTGGATGAGCTGGTTGTCTGCGATACCATTCCACTGGGTGACAAAGCCCGAGAATGTGATAGAATTCGCCCCCTCGGAATGGCAGGCCTGCTGGCTGAATCTATTCGTCGCGTCAGCAACGAAGAATCCATCAGCGCCATGTTTGAGTAAGCAACACCTTCCGAACACATTCAAACCGGGAGCCTTTTCAGGCTCCCGGTTTGTTTAACTCCCCGGAAAATATAATCTTTATTTTCGGGAACATCAGAAAAACACCTGCAGTGTACTTGGTCGCGAGTCCTACAGGTGCTTATTGAGGTATGTATCATGGCCCAGGAATTTATCATTGAAGCTTTCTCGCGTGACGTTAAGGGGAGGGGTGCGAGCCGCCGCCTGCGTCGCGAAGAACGTAAAATCCCGGCAATCGTTTACGGTGGCAAAAAAGACGCCTTATCGATTTCCATTTGGCACAACGAGCTAAAAAAGGCCCTCGAGAACGAAGCCTTCTTCTCTCACATCCTGACGATTGAGCTCAACGGCAAGAAAGAGAGCGTTATCCTCAAGGATCTGCAGCGCCACCCTTACAAGCCGCTGTTGACCCACGCCGACTTCCTGCGCATTGACAAGGACCACGAGATTCACGTCAACGTTCCGCTGCACTTCATCAACGAAGCAACAGCAGCGGCTGTCAAGCTTCAGGGTGGCGTACCAACGCACCAGATGAACGACGTCGAAGTCGTCTGTTTGCCGCAGGATCTGCCAGAGTTTATCGCAGTGGACATGCAGGACATCGAGATGGATCAGATTATTCACCTGAGCGATCTGCAGATGCCCAAAGGCGTTCGTGTTGCTGCCCTGACCCAGGGCGAAGACCACGACCTGCCGGTTGTTTCGATCCACCTGCCACGCGGCACCAAGGCTGACGAAGCTGAAGACGCCGAAGAAGATGAAGGCGAAGAAGAAGTTAAGCCAAAAGATAAAGGCAAAGACAAGGAGTAATCACTCCGGGGGTAACGGTTCATGGCGCAGCAAATTGTCATGGTGGTTGGGCTGGGAAACCCCGGCCCCGACTATGAAAATACGCGTCATAACGCCGGAGCCCTTTTTGTTGAAGCTCTGGCCCGCGCAACGGGTCAGAGCCTTCGTCCAGACAAGAAATATCACGGACGTTACACCAGGGCCAACCTCCACGGTCTTGATCTGCATTTGCTGAATCCCACCACGTTTATGAATCGAAGCGGCATAGCCGTGAAATCCCTGGCGGATTTTTTCAAAATTCAGCCTGACCAGATACTGGTTGCTCACGACGAGCTCGACCTGTTCCCCGGTACCGCCAAACTCAAGAAAGGCGGCGGCCACGGTGGCCATAACGGCCTCAGGGACATCATTGCCCACTTGAGCAGCAATGAGTTTCTTCGTCTGCGACTTGGCATCGGACATCCCGGCGACAGCCGTCAGGTGACCAACTACGTGCTCGGCAGGCTTGGCAAACAAGAAAGCTCTGAGCTTGAGTTGGTAATTGAGGAAGTAATACGCGTACTCCCTGATGCCGCCAGCGGCAAACTGGCAGTGGCCATGAACCGCCTTCACAGTTTCAAACCAGCACCCTGACTGGATCGTTAAACCGTCATCTGCTCGCACCGTTTACCAGACACCGGTATAATCCGGCCACATTTTCAGTACCACATTAGAGGCACTCCATGGGATTTAATTGCGGCATCGTCGGCCTTCCCAATGTCGGCAAATCCACCCTGTTCAACGCTCTGACCAAGGCGGGCATTGGCGCCGAGAACTTCCCTTTCTGCACCATTGAACCCAACGCCGGGGTGGTCGGGATGCCAGACCCCCGCTTGACGAAACTGGCCGAGATCGTCAAGCCCCAGCGGGTAGTGCCAACAACCATGGAGTTTGTTGATATCGCGGGACTCGTCGCTGGCGCCTCCAAGGGTGAAGGCCTGGGCAACCAGTTTCTGGCCAACATCCGTCAAACCGATGCAATCGCCCATGTGGTCCGGTGCTTCGATGACAGCAACGTGATTCACGTCGCCAACAAGATCGACCCGGCTGCAGACATCGAGGTGATCAATACCGAATTGGCTCTGGCGGACATGGATACCGTCGAAAAAGCCATCAGGCGGGTTGAGCGGGTCGCAAAAAGTGGCGACAAGCACGCCAAGGCACAGCTGGAAATCTTCCAGGCATTATTGCCCGTATTGAACGAAGGCAAGCCCGTGCGCGGTATGGACCTGAGCAGTGACCAGAAAGGTCTTATCCGGGAACTGTGCCTGCTGACCAGCAAGCCCACCATGTACATCGCCAACGTTGACGAGAACGGCTTTGAGAACAACCCCTACCTGGATACTGTCAATGCCATTGCCGAGGCCGAAAGTGCGGTAGTGGTGCCGATCTGTAACAAGTTGGAAGCGGAAATTGCCGAGCTGGAAGATGACGAGAAACTGGTCTTCCTGGAAGAGATGGGCATGGACGAACCAGGACTTGATCGCGTTATCCGTGGCGGCTACAGCCTGCTCGACCTGCAAACCTACTTCACCGCAGGCGTTAAGGAAGTCCGCGCCTGGACGCTCAGGGTCGGTGCTACCGCGCCCCAAGCTGCAGGCGTCATTCATACTGATTTCGAACGCGGCTTTATCCGGGCTGAAGTCGTTGGCTATGATGACTTTGTTAAATACAACGGTGAGGCAGGAGCCAAAGATGCGGGGAAATGGCGGCTGGAAGGCAAGGAATACATTGTCCAGGACGGCGATGTCGTTCACTTCCGGTTTAACGTTTAAACACCCCTTCCGAATGGCGCGCATGGTTGGCCTTCGGGCCATTTCCGCGCGCCCTGAACACTGATTGTGACCCGCCTCCCTCCCTGCTGTAGCCCACTGGAGGCCTACTGGCCCTGGGTGCAAGAACTTCCGGGTGCCCGCCTGGTTAACGCGCGTTATGACCCCCGGGCATTTACTCCTGATGCCTTTTCCGACTGCCATATACTCTTGCCGCCAGAGCTCACTGGTGCAGCCGACAAACGCAAGACGGAATATCTCGTTGGCCGAATTTGCGCCAGAGAAGCAGTAAAATACATTACCGGACACCAAGCAGCACCTTCCCTGGGAGCCGACCGTGCGCCATGCTGGCCGACAGGCACGGCTGGCTCCGTCACTCACAGCCACGGCTGGGCCGCTGCCATTGTCGCCAGCAGCCAACATTATTTGAGCCTCGGACTGGATGCGGAAGCCTTGCTGTCAGATAGCCGCGCCACAAAGCTGGCCCAAAAAATTCTGACAACACCGGAACGCCAGCGTTTCCGGTCGGAACTTGCACAGCGACCAGGTCAGCTGATAACCCTTGCCTTCTCAGTCAAGGAAAGCCTGTTCAAGGCGCTCTATCCTCTAACCAAAAAACGCTTCTATTTCGAGGATGCGGAATTACTTGAATGGACCGGAGCCGGGCGCGCAAAGGTGCGCCTGCTGACTGACCTTTCGGGGAACTGGCGTGCAGGACAGCAGCTCACCGCCTGGTTCAGCCAACAGGATGGCCGCCTGTTAAGCCTCGTGACGGTAGCTGTCGACGATGTTGGTGCAGCAAGCCGCCACAACACCACAAGCCTCTTCAAAAACAAAAGGGCTTGACACTTTCCGACAAAATCCAGAGAATACGCGCCTCGTTTAGAGCTGATATGGCTCCGGGCGGTGTTGGCAAGGTAGCTCAGTTGGTTAGAGCACAGCACTCATAATGCTGGGGTCGGCGGTTCAACTCCGCCCCTTGCTACCAGTATTACCAAGATTTGGCCGCTCACGTAGCGGCATTCCCATAACGCCTCTACGACCAACGTCGGGCCGACTGGCCCCGTGTTTACCCCTTATTTGTCTTGTATCAAGCCGCCGTAATCCTTACCCTTAGGGACTAATTCCTCGCGATTCAAGAGCCCGGTTGTCATGAACAACAGCGCAAAACCCCGTATTGCCAGTGGTTCCAAATTCCGCAACGAGCACGGTTTCTCCGCCATCAAGGATGGCATCAAGAGAACTGCCCATGAGGACATGCCGGCCGGGCCGAAGCCCAAGTGGCTGCGCGCCCGTATGCCCGGGGGCGAGCGTTTTGAGGCAGTACGGCAGAATGTGAAGGATCACAAGCTCAGCACCGTATGCCAGGAAGCCCATTGCCCCAATATCGGCGAATGCTGGAACAACGGCACCGCCACCATCATGGTGATGGGATCTGTTTGCACGCGCGCCTGTCGTTTTTGTGCTGTAGATACCGGTAATCCCAACGGTTGGCTGGATCATGACGAGCCGGAGAATACCGCCAAATCCGTTGAACTGATGGGGCTTCGCTACATCGTCTTGACCTCTGTGGACCGGGATGATCTCGAGGATGGCGGGGCTGCCCACTACGCAGCCTGCGTCGCCGCAATCAAACAGCGCACGCCCGAAGTGGCCGTTGAGGCGTTAACGCCGGACTTCGATGCCGTCATGGCACATGTAGAGAAAGTGGTTGATTCCGGGCTGGATGTCTTCGCCCAGAACGTCGAAACCGTCAAGCGCCTCACCACCCGGGTACGTGACCCCCGGGCGGGCTACGAAAAAACCCTGGATGTGCTTGCCCACGCCAAGCAATATCGTCCCGACGTGCTGACCAAAACCAGCTTGATGCTCGGCCTCGGCGAGACCGACGAAGAAATTTTGCAGACCATGGATGACCTGCTTGCGATTGGCGTCGACATCCTGACCCTGGGCCAGTATCTGCGCCCCACCCCGAATCATTTGCCGGTCGAACGCTACGTCACGCCGGAAGAATTCAACCGTTACCGGGAAATCGGCCTCGAAAAAGGCTTTCTTGAAGTGCCGTCTGGCCCGATGGTACGTTCAAGCTACCGGGCAGACCGGGTGTTCGAGAAAAATAATCTCGGCCTGGCAGTGCCTGCGGTACCTACTCCGAATGCGAACCAGATTCCTGTTAACCAGATCCCGGTCAAAGTACTGGATTGAGGCCCATTAGGGCCCGGTCTATGGCAGACTGCATCCTGACCTGAAATCAGATTCCCATGGATGTCTATGAACACTGCCACGTCGCTGTATCGTCGAGTCGTACTTGCCCACCCTGTCGCCATTCTTATTGGATTTGCCCTGATTCTGGTAGTCGCCAGCCTACGGCTTGATCAGTTCCGGCTCGATGCTTCTGCAGAATCGCTGGTTCTGGAGAATGACCAGGCCCTTGAGCAATACCGCACCATGACCCAGCGATTTACCGGTTCCGACGACTTTCTGGTGGTGACCTATAGCCCGGAGGCGGAACTGTTCTCCACCCAGGGCATCGGAGCACTCAGAGCGTTACGGGATGAACTGGCCGGTCTTGAGGGCGTTGCGTCGACCAACAGCATCCTCAATGTTCCGCTGCTCCACAGCCCCCAACTCACGCTGGACACGGTGGATTCACAAATCCGCAGCCTGGACGACAACGACGTACCCCTGGATACCGCCCGCAAGGCTCTGCTTGGCAATCCGCTTTATCCCAATCTGCTGATCAGCGAGGACGCCAGAACCACCGCCATTCAGGTCAACCTGCCCACGCCGGAGGCCTATTTCGAACTGCTGAAGGAACGCAACACGCTCCGTGACAAGGCTCGGGAAGGCGAACTGTCCGAAACCGTCAACGATCAGCAGGCAAAAACCATCACCGAAGTTCGGGCCGTGCTCGACAAGTACCGGGCTAATGCGGAACTGCATTTGGGCGGAGTGCCCATGATCGTCGCCGACATGATCAGCTTCATCCAGAGTGACCTGTCAACCTTTGGCATTGGCGTGCTGTTGTTTCTGATACTGACCCTGGCGGTTATTTTCCGGCAATGGCGGTGGGTCGCGGTGCCGCTACTGTGCTGCCTGTTCACGGTCTGGCTTGTGATGGGCTACCTAAGTTGGATACAACAGCCGGTGACGGTTATCTCCTCTAATTTCGTCTCGCTGCTGCTGATCATGACTCTGTCCATGACGATTCACCTGATTGTCCGCTACCGGGAATTCCAGCACGATGCCCCGGAGGCTGCCCCCCGTGACCACATGCTCAATACCGTACTCAGCATGGTCAAACCCTGCTTTTTCATGGCCATCACCACCATTGCCGCGTTTGGGTCACTGACCTTCAGCGGCATCCGGCCGGTCATTGATTTCGGCTGGATGATGACCCTTGGCCTGGCACTGGCCTTTATCATCACCTTTGTGATCTTTCCAGCATTGCTAACACTGCTGCCGCCAAAGGTCAGCAATCAGCCCGCCGACGAAGGCCGCGCCTTCACCCGCCGTTTCGCCACCTTCACCGACCGGTTCGGCGGCACCGTACTGGTTACCAGTGGCTTGCTTGCCGTGCTGTGCGTGGTCGGCATTAGCCGTTTGACAGTGGAAAACAGCTTCATCGACTACTTCAAGGAAAGCACCGAAATTTATCGCGGCATGGTGACAATCGATAATGAACTCGGAGGCACCTCGCCTCTGGATGTCATTATTACCGACGAGGCGCCTCCCGAGTCCGCCAGCGGTGACGACGCCTTCACCAGCGACTCGTTCGCTGACGATGCCTTTGCCAGCGATTGTGACCCCTTTATCGATGACTGTGGTGAGTACCAGGCCTACCGGGATACCTGGTTCACGTACCAGAAAATGCAGCGCCTCGAAGGGATTCACCGTTACCTGGACGGTTTACCGGAAACCGGCAAGACCCTATCCATCACCACCACCCTTGAGTTGCTTGCGCAGGTGAACCAGGACCAGCCACTCAACGCGCTGGAACTGGCGTTTGTGCCCGCCGCCTTGCCGGATGACCTGAAAGAAATCCTGTTGACACCCTATATCTCCGAAGAACACGACCAGGCCCGATTTGCCATGCGCCTGATTGACTCGTCACCGGATCTGAGGCGCCAGCAATTGCTCGATCAGATTCATCAACATCTGACCGGAGAACTCGGTTTTGAAGACGACCAGGTTACCTTCACCGGTATGACGGTAATGTACAACAACATGCTGCAAAGCCTGTTTGACTCACAGATCAAGACCCTTGGCATCATTTTTCTCGCCATCGGGCTGATGTTCTTGATCCTGTTCCGGTCGCTCAAGCTGGCTCTGATCGGTATTGCGCCTAACGTGCTGGCAGCATGCAGTGTCCTGGGGCTAATGGGCTGGCTGGGGCTACCACTGGACCTGATGACCATTACCGTGGCGGCCATTACCGTCGGCATTGCGGTGGACGATACCATTCACTACATCCACCGTTTCAGAGTCGAGTTTGCGAAAGATCAGAATTATCACGACACCATGCACCGCTGTCACCAGAGTATTGGCCGCGCCATGTTCTATACATCGCTGACCATCATCATCGGGTTTTCGATACTGGTGCTGTCCAACTTCATGCCCACCATCTACTTCGGGCTGCTTACCGGATTCGCCATGCTGATGGCACTGCTCGGCGCGCTCACCCTGCTGCCCAAGCTGATCGTGCTGATCAAGCCATTCGGGCCAGAATCCGTCTGACACGCCCCTGAACTCACTGCATCTGTTGTTGCATCTGGCGCTGCTGCACCTGCTGCTGCATTTGTTGCATGCGCTTCTCGAGTTCGGCGCGCTGCTCTTCGGTAAACACCTTGTCCACCTTTGCCTGCATCAACGTAGACAGCGCAGTCATTTCACCGGTCAGATCGCCAAGCTTCCCGGCATCCTCGCGGATCTGGTCTTCGTCAAAATCAGCTTTGATCTGGGTCTGAAGCTCTTGCTGAAGAGCCTGAGCTTCAGCCTGGAGTTCGCTGATCTCGCCCTGCATGTCCTCAATGATGCTGCGGATTTGCTTTTGCTGAGCATCGTCGAGCCCGACCAGTTCGGCGAGTTGATCCACCTGATCCGGCTGACCGCCGGGTGCAGCCTGCTGCGCTATTGCGGTGGAGCCAAAGCCCAGTGTAATCAGCATAATTCCGAACATTTTGACAAGTTTCATAGTGCTCTCCAACGTTCAAATGTTTGTTTCAGCTCTTCAAGGCCATACACCCTAAAACAAAAGCCGGTAAATGTTCACCCCAAGCCCTCGTTTATTTGTACATACGTCACACCCTGAAAGCCGAAACACCGCCCCACAGGCCGCATAGGCTTTAGTGTAAAAATTATTCATTCCCGTCCATAATGGCGCCATTCTGACTTTTTGACGGAGTTTCAAGCATGGCTATTAACTGGTTTCCCGGGCATATGCATAAGGCCCGCAAGGAGATCAAAAAAATAATGCCGCAAATGGACCTCATTATTGAGGTGCTTGATGCCCGCATTCCTTTCAGTAGCGAAAACCCACTGGTCCCGGCCCTTCGAGGGGACACTCCGGTGATTAAGGTGCTCAACAAAAGGGATCTCGCGGACCCCGCGATCACGCTTCAGTGGCAGCAACATCTGGAACAACAGGACAGGCTCCGGGCCATTACCCTGACCCATAATCAGCGCTTTGAAGCACTTGGCATCCTTCAGGTGGCTCAGGATATGACCAGCCACAAAAACCGCGAGAAAAGCGCACTGCGGGTAATGATCCTGGGCATTCCCAATGTCGGCAAATCGACCCTGATCAATACGCTTGCCGGTCGAGCGGCAGCCAAAACCGGCAATGAGCCTGCTGTCACCCGGGCCCAACAGGTGATCAAGCTGCCGAACAACATTCTCCTGTATGACACCCCGGGGTTTTTGTGGCCCAAACTGTCGCCGGCAGCCTGCGGCTATCGGCTGGCGGTAACCGGCGCCATTCGCAGCGCTGTCATTGAGTTTGACGATGTGGCGCTGTTTGCTTCCGACTATCTTTTAACGACCTACCCGGCTGCCCTGATGGAGCGCTATAAACTTGAAACCCTGCCAGTGGACGGCCTCGCACTGATGGATGCCATTGCAGTACAACGTAACTTCTTCGCCCGCGGCGGTGTTCCGGACCTCCATAAAGTCTCGGAGATCCTGCTCAACGAATTGCGCGCGGGGAAACTCGGGCCGGTCAGTCTTGAAACGCCTGATATGGTAGCGTCCGAGGCGGCGGAGCTGCAGCAATCGGAACAGCGGGCGAGCGACCTTGCCAGGGACAAAAAAAGGTAGCCCCCTTCAAAGGTCAAATACCGGATAATGCTGAAACCACCTACACTGATAGCAATACAGGTTTAGTGACGGAAACTGCACCGCGCTACCGCAGGCAGGTCTGGAAAGGAGGTTTTATGAGACGGGTTGTAATCACAGGTATGGGCATAGTGTCGTGCCTCGGAAATTCCACTGAAGCGGTACTGACCAGCCTCAAAACCGGGAAATCCGGTATTCGCTTCAATGAAGCCTATCGCGACAACGGCTTTCGCAGCCAGGTATCCGGCTCGGTGGATGTCGATACCTCTACCATTGACCGCAAACTGAAGCGGTTTATGGGGCAGTCTGCGATGTATAGCTATCTGTCGATGCAGCAGGCTGTTGAAGCTTCAGGACTGACCGAAGAGATGATTTCCAATGATCGTACCGGCCTGATTGCTGGCTCCGGCGGAGCATCCTGTGCCAGCCAGGTGGAAGCGATTGACCTGATGCGCAGCAAGGGTGTCAAACGCATCGGTCCCTACATGGTGCCCCGCATCATGTCCAGCACGGTTTCCGCATGTCTGGCCACGGCCTTCAAGATTCGTGGTGTAAACTATTCCATGTCGTCAGCCTGCGCCACCAGTGCCCACTGTATCGGTCACGCCATGGAGCAGATCCAGATGGACAAACAGGATATTGTGTTCGCCGGCGGCGGCGAGGAAGAGGACTGGAGCCTGACCATGCTGTTTGATGCAATGGGAGCACTGTCCACCAAGTATAATGACGCACCGGAAACCGCGTCGCGACCGTTCGACAGTGGCCGCGACGGCTTTGTTATTGCCGGTGGCGGCGGGATAGTGGTGGTCGAGGAACTTGAGCATGCCAAAAAACGCGGTGCCAATATCCTCGCCGAAATTGTCGGCTACGGCGCCACGTCCGATGGTTATGACATGGTCGCGCCCTCGGGCGAAGGGGCCAGGCGCTGTATGCGCCAGGCGCTCGCGACAGTAGATGCGCCCATCGACTACATCAACGCCCACGGTACCAGCACGCCCGTCGGCGATGCGGCAGAAATGGCTGCGGTTAAAGAAGTCTTCGGAGAGCACATACCGGCGATTTCATCCACCAAGTCGCTGTCGGGTCACTCATTGGGCGCCTCCGGTGTGCATGAGGCCATTTACACACTCTTGATGCTCCAGAACGGCTTCATCAGCGGTACCGCCAACCTGAAATCCACGGATGCAAAAATTGTTGGAATGCCTATCGTCGGGCCGAATGCGAAAGCGGCCCATCTCGAAACGGTGATGTCCAACAGCTTTGGTTTTGGCGGCACCAACGCGTCACTGGTATTCAGAAAGCTTTAGCGCTGCCTGAACTGGTGAGCGGGCGGTATAGAGTGAATTGACGCAGAACTCAGTTAACGGCTTCCCGGATCGGGGAGTCGTGGCTTATCGCCAGGGCTTCAAGTTCGTCCGCCAGGCACGAGCGCCAGGGTAATTGCTTGACGCCAAAGGTGTTCCGAATTTTGGTGCAGCCAAGCGTCGCGTTCTCAAGTTCCAAGGAAGCCCAGGCTGGCACTTTATCGACCACTCTGACATCTCCCGGCGTACTGGGCAGCCCCGCAAGCGCGAGCCCCAGATCATACTGGGAGACCACTTCCGCACCGGCGTACTGATACGTTCCCCAGACGTCGGCGCCGCAATCCAGTTGTTGAATAATCGCCACCATCACCCGGGCAAGGTCGCGGCAAGATACTGGTTGACCCCGATGTCGGCTGGAAAGCTCAATGGTTTCCTGGGTGGCGGCACAGCCCTGCACTTTGCGGATAAACCGTCCAAGACTCCAGCCAGTGCGCAGGATGATGTGGCGGGGCATCAGCGTTCGCAGTGCCTGCTCACACTCCCATTGCCAGGCACCCAGCTGGCTAAACGGCTGGCCAGGGTTGGAGGTGATATAGGCGCTCTGTTTGCGCCCGTCAAATACGTAGCTGGTAGAAAGCTGTAACACCGCCTGATTGTTCGTGCGGGCGTGTTCCGTCAGCGCCATGGGAATACTGAACGCAGCCTGTCGGGTTGCTTCCGGATCATTCTCCGCCTCTTCCGGGTCCGCCAGCCACAAGGCATTGACGATCAGGTCTGTATCATCCGGCACCCAC
>JBDNIR010000124.1:0-6889 GCA_041688195.1 Marinobacter sp. | reverse complement strand
CTGGTTATAAAAAAGCCAGCCGCGAGGGCTGGCTTTTTGTTGTCCAATGCCCGTGAGGGGCAATGGCCGGAATTCATAACCTCAGACCGGGGTTACGTTTTCCGCCTGGGGACCTTTCGGGCCCTGGGTAACGGTGAACTGCACCTGCTGGCCTTCAGTCAGAGTGCGGAACCCGCTTGCGTTGATTGCACTATAGTGAACGAAAACGTCACTGCCGCCGTCCTGAGCGATGAAACCAAAGCCTTTGGACTCATTGAACCACTTTACGTGGCCGGTTTTAGTATCAGACATTGATCTTTCCTGTATTGCCGAAATTTTTGCCCTCACGGGACCTTCGATTGCTTTGGACAAACAAGACCGAAGCAACGTTTGCTGAGAAATCGAGAGGAGTACCAAGGAAGGGGCAACGAAAAGCACAAGAGCAGGACGTTGTGACACTTTCACTGAATACCGATGTCTTTCCACAGCAATGTCAGTATAGACCGTGTCACTGACTCGTCAACGCTTCAACCGCTGATCGATCTCCTCCAGAATGGCAGGGTCATCAATGGTAGAGGGCACTGAGTATTCCTCGCCGTCGGCAATCTGTCGGATAACCCCTCGCAATATTTTCCCGGAGCGGGTTTTGGGTAGTCGTTCCACGACAATCGCTCTGCGGAAGCAGGCCACCGCCCCGATACGATCGCGCACCATTTCGACCAACTCCTCTTCCAGTTCATCCTGGGAAATGGTGGCGCCATCCTTGACGAGGACCAGCCCGAGGGGTACCTGGCCCTTGAGCTCATCATAGGCCCCGACGACACAGCATTCAGCTACCGCAGGGTGAGCTGCAACTACTTCTTCCATTTCACCCGTCGAGAGCCGGTGTCCGGCCACGTTGATGACATCATCTATGCGGCCCATGATGAAGACGTAGCCTTCTTCATCAACATAACCGCCATCACCAGAACTGTAATAACCGGGAATAGGTTCCAGATAGGTTTTGCAGAACCTGGCGTCGTCCCCCCAGACGGTCGTCAGGCATCCAGGAGGAAGTGGCAGCTTGACCACGACCTGGCCCTGGTCACCGGTGCGAATGGGGCCACCCTGGTGGCTGACGATTTTTACATTGAAACCTGGTGCGGGCACCGTGGCTGAGCCAGGTTTGGCCGGCAGCGATTCAATCCCTACCGGGTTGCAACAAATAGCCCAACCGGTTTCGGTCTGCCACCAGTGATCCATGATCGGCAGGCCGGTGTGCTCATGCAACCAGTGATAAGTGGGCGGGTCCAATCGTTCCCCGGCCAGGAAAATACGGCGCAGGGCGCTGATATTGTAACGTTTGAGCTGGTTTGCTTCCGGGTCTTCCTTGCGCACGGCGCGAAAGGTGGTGGGCGCGGTAAACAACAGGTTAACCTTGTGATCCTCACATACGCGCCAGAAAGCACCGGCATCGGGTGTTTTGACGGGCTTCCCCTCATAGAGAACGCTGGTGCAACCGGCAAAAAGCGGTGCATAGACAATATAACTGTGACCGACCGCCCAGCCCACATCCGAAGCGGCCCAGTAAACGTCGCCGGGTGAGGCGCCGTACACAAGAGACATGCTGTATTTCAGTGCGACAGCGTGGCCACCGTTGTCTCTAACCACGCCTTTTGGCTTACCGGTGGTGCCAGAGGTGTAAAGAATATAGAGCGGGTCTGTGGATTTAAGGGGTACCGGGTCAGCAGGGCTGGCGTTAGCGACCAGATCTTCCCAGTCAAAATCCCGCCCGGGGGTCATCTCAGCGTGCACCTGGGGCCGCTGCAGCAATATACAGCATTCAGGCTTGTGGTCGGCTTCCTCAAAGGCCCGGTCAACCAACGGCTTGTAGGGGATAACCTTCTGTACCTCGATACCGCAGGAGGCCGTAACAATGGCTTTTGGCTTGGCGTCGTCAATCCGCACCGCCAATTCATGAGCGGCAAACCCGCCAAAAACCACAGAATGCACCGCACCGATCCTGGCGCAGCCAAGCATGGCGATGACGGCTTCCGGAACCATAGGCATATAGATGATAACCCGGTCACCTTTATTGATGCCCCGGCTCTGCAGGGCACCCGCGAAAAGAGCAACCTGATGGGTGAGTTCTTTGTAGGTCAGTGATCGGGTTTGACCGGTCACAGGAGAGTCATAGATCAGGGCTTTCTGTTCGCCGCGCCCAGCCCTGATATTGGCATCGAGGGCAACATCGGAGGTATTCAGGATGCCATCGGGAAACCACTCCCCATGACCATTCTCCGTTGCCTGCCAGATAACAGAGGGCGGTTTTATCCAGTCTAGCTGTGCGGCCTGTTCGCGCCAGAAATCCTCAGGTTGATTTATGGATCGTTCAAATTCGGAGTGATACCCCATTACTCCACCTCCCTCAGGAATGCATTTTTATCGTTGTTATTTATCTGTCATCCCAGACTTTAAGCGCTTTGAAAATGAGGGGTATTAGACCAAAGGCTAACGAAAAGCAGGTTGTCTCGGGTTAGTTGGGGTCGCTCGCTGCGGGCAAGTCAATTGATTGGTCGTGGCTGCGAGTGACGGTGGCCTCCACCGAGCCCCGGGCAAGTCGAGCGGTCAGGATGTCTCCGGGCTCCAGGTCGGCTGCATCTCTGATAACCGGTTGATTCTGTGTCTGGACGATGGCGTAGCCGCGGTCGAGGGTTGCAAGCGGACTCACAACGTTCAGGGACTGCCCGAGATGACTCAGTCTCTCGGATTTACGCACCAGCAGTCGCTCCATGCTGCTGTGGAGGAGCTCCGACACCTGGTTCAGCCGGGTTTGATTAAGGCCCAGTTGGCGCGCCGGAGATTGCATTGCAAGGCGGTTGTCAAGATGCTCGATCCGCGTCTGTTCTCGGTTCAGGCGGCTTCGGAAAACTGCTATCAAGCGACTATCGAGCTCATCAAGGCGTTGTGCTTTTTCCATCAGTTCGCGGCGGGGGTCCCGTAACCTGGCACTGAGGTGCCCCAGTTGGTTGCCCAACCGTCTGAGTGTCGTTTGCAGGGATTGCACCATGCGCGCCTGCTGGCCTTCCAGGTGCCGGAGCCAGTCATGCTGGTCCGGTGACAGTTTTTCTGCTGCCGCTGACGGAGTCGGTGCTCTAAAATCCGCCACAAAGTCAGCAATAGTAAAGTCTACTTCGTGTCCGACCGCACTCACAGTGGGCAACGGACAGTTGGCAATAGCGCGGGCTACGGACTCGTCGTTAAAGCACCAGAGGTCTTCCAGCGAACCGCCGCCACGGCCGATGATCAACACGTCAGCCCGGCCATGTCGTTCGGCCCGATGAATGGCGGCGACAATCTCGGCCGCTGCAGATGCGCCCTGAACCACCGTCGGGTAAACCGTTACGGGTATTGAGGGGAAGCGTCGTGCCAGCACCGTGAGAATATCGTGGATGGCAGCCCCGGTGGGTGAAGTGACCACACCGATATGGCGTGGCAGGGCCGGGACGGGTTTCTTGCGGGCCGGATCAAACAATCCCTCAGTCTGGAGCTTGTACTTGAGCTCCTCAAACGCCAGTTGCAACACTCCAAGGCCCGCTGGCTCCATGTGCTCCACAATAATCTGGTAGTCACCGCGGTTTTCATACAGGCTGACCTTGCCACGGATACGTACCTGATCGCCTTCTTTCGGTAGCTCCCGAATACGTTGGTTAAAGCCCTTGAACATGGCGCAGCGTACCTGGCATTTGGCATCCTTCAGGGTGAAGTACCAATGCCCGGAACCCGGTCGGGAAAAGCTGGAAAGCTCGCCAACCACCCAGGCTTGCAGAAAGCTGACCTCCAGCAGGTGGCGAACCTGATGATTAAGTTCGCTGACGGTCAGGGCGCCCGGGCGGGTCGGATTAACAGGTATATCCATAAAATATAGGGAATTTCCGAAAAGAGCTGTGGGTCAAAAATAGCGATAATTCAAAAAGATGCAACTGTCTTATAAAACAGTGCCGGTTTACTGTGAACCGCCACGGATTTATAATGGGTAACTTAAACTTAGCATGTTCAAAAGGCGGGTCCCAATGTTGCGTATTGCTGAAGAAGCCCTCACATTTGATGACGTCCTGCTCATTCCGGGATATTCAGAAGTTCTGCCAAATCAGGTTAACCTTAAAACACAGCTGACCAAAGGCATTGCACTGAATATCCCGTTGATTTCTGCCGCCATGGACACTGTCACTGAATCGGAACTGGCGATAGCGATGGCGCAAGAAGGCGGCATCGGCATAATGCACAAGAATATGAGCCCGGAGCAACAGGCAGCGGCGGTTCGAAAGGTTAAAAAATACGAAAGTGGCGTGGTTAAAGACCCGATTACCGTTTCCCCTGACACCACTGTTCGCGAATTGCTTGATATCACCACCGCCAATAATATTTCGGGTCTGCCCGTGGTGGACGGCCGCGACCTGGTTGGCATTGTAACTGGCCGGGATATTCGTTTCGAAAGCCGCCTCGACACCCGCGTCTCCGACATCATGACGCCAAAAGATAAACTCGTCACGGCGCCGGAAGGGGCTGATCTTGAAGACGTTAAAAACCTGCTTCACAAGCACCGCATCGAGAAGGTTCTGGTCGTTAACGACGAGTTTGAGCTGAAAGGCCTGATTACCGTCAAGGATATCCAGAAAGCGAAGGATTACCCGTTGGCCTGCAAGGACGAGCAGGGGCGGCTACGTGTCGGTGCTGCGGTTGGAACCGGCGGTGATACCGAAGCCCGCATTGCCGCGCTGGTCGAGGCGGGAGTCGACGTTATTGTTATTGATACCGCCCACGGGCACTCCAAAGGCGTGATTGATCGTGTTCGCTGGGTTAAGACTCACTACCCCGATGTTCAGGTTATTGGCGGCAATATAGCCACCGCTGAAGCTGCCATTGCGCTGGCTGACGCGGGTGCTGATGCCGTCAAGGTTGGTATTGGCCCGGGTTCTATCTGCACCACCCGTATTGTTGCCGGCATCGGCGTACCCCAGATTACAGCGGTGTCCAATGTGGCAGCCGTTTTGAAGGAGCGTGGTGTGCCGCTGATCGCTGATGGTGGCATTCGTTTCTCCGGTGATATTGCCAAGGCCATTGCCGCCGGGGCTTACTGCGTCATGATTGGTGGTTTGCTCGCGGGCACCGATGAGGCACCCGGTGAAGTGGAACTGTTTCAGGGCCGGAGCTACAAAGCCTATCGGGGCATGGGGTCGATTGGCGCCATGGGGCAGGGGTCCAGCGATCGCTATTTCCAGGATACCAGTAAAGGCGTTGATAAGCTGGTGCCGGAAGGCATAGAGGGTCGGGTCGCCTGCAAAGGCCCCATGCGCAACATCGTTCATCAATTGATGGGTGGTCTTCGAGCCTCAATGGGCTACACCGGCAGTGCCTCAATGGAAGCTATGCGCACCTTGCCGCAGTTCGCACGAATCACTAATGCGGGCATGCGCGAGAGCCATGTCCACGATGTAACCATCACCAAAGAATCGCCGAATTATCGCGTTGTCTGATTCTGACCATACCCCCGCGCTGTTCAATTCTGACTTGAGGACCCCATGGCCCAGAACATCCATGACCACCGCATCCTGATTCTTGATTTTGGTTCCCAATACACCCAGCTTATCGCCCGCCGGGTGCGGGAAATAGGCGTCTACTGTGAGGTCAGGACGTTTGATATCACGGACGCTGAGCTTAACGAATTTAACCCCAAGGGTATCTTGCTTGCGGGTGGTCCGGAATCGGTTACCCAGCTGGGTGGCCCTCGGGCGCCGGAGGGTCTGTTCGACCGGGGAATTCCGGTATTGGGCATTTGTTACGGAATGCAAACCATGGCCGAACAGCTTGGTGGCAAGGTTGCCAGTTCCGACAAGCGGGAGTTCGGCTATGCCCAGGTCAAGGTCCGGGCTGAAGGCGCGCTGCTGGACGGCATCACCGATCACCTGACCGCCACTGGCGAATCGCTGATGGATGTGTGGATGAGCCACGGTGACAAAGTGGTCCAGATGCCTGACGGGTTCGAACTGCTGGCCTCGACAGAAAGCGCTCCTATCGCGGCGATGCAGGACGTAAAGCGCCACCTTTACGGTGTGCAGTTTCACCCGGAAGTGACTCATACGCTTCAGGGCAAACGCATTCTTGAGCACTTCGTGCACAATATCTCAGGCTGCGAAGCGCTCTGGACTCCCGCAAAGATCGTAGACGATGCGGTTGAACAGATCCGCAATCAGGTTGGCAACGATAAAGTCCTGCTGGGCCTGTCTGGTGGTGTCGACAGCTCCGTTACGGCTGCCTTGCTGCACAAGGCGATCGGTGATCAGCTTACCTGTGTGTTCGTGGACAACGGCCTTTTGCGGCTGCATGAAGGCGACCAGGTGATGGATATGTTCGCCAGCAACATGGGCTTGAAGGTGATTCGCGTTAATGCCGAAGACCTTTTTCTATCCAAGCTTAAGGGTGTGGACGACCCGGAAGCCAAGCGCAAGATTATCGGCAACACCTTTATTGATGTGTTCGACAGCGAAGCGACCGCCATTACAGACGTGAACTGGCTGGCTCAGGGCACCATTTACCCGGACGTGATCGAGTCGGCCGCCTCCAAGACCGGTAAAGCCCACGTGATAAAGTCCCACCACAATGTTGGTGGCCTGCCTGAAACCATGAAGATGAAACTCGTTGAGCCATTAAGGGAGCTGTTCAAGGACGAGGTCCGTCGCATCGGCGTGGAGCTTGGCCTGCCTTACGATATGGTGTACCGCCACCCGTTCCCCGGGCCCGGACTTGGCGTGCGGATCCTGGGCGAAGTGAAGAAGGAATACGCCGATATCCTTCGCCGTGCCGACGCTATCTTTCTGGAGGAGCTTCACAGGGCGGACTATTACCACAAGACCAGCCAGGCATTTGCCGT
>JBDNIR010000531.1:0-3412 GCA_041688195.1 Marinobacter sp. | reverse complement strand
CCGGTGACGGCAATAATCCTGGGCTGGGCTGAAACATGCCTTGAATCCGTCATCGACCTCTCTTGATATTGACTTCAAAACCATGGTCAAAGAAACAAAACTGATTAATCCACTACTTTAAGTGTACCGTGAACATGCAAAGCAATATAGCCACTGCCAGCGAGGCGACGCTTCAGGCACAATCATTACAGGATTGACAATATTTTGCGTGGCAATATCAGATGGATGACGCAGAATAAGGTCTCTCGACGGGTTTCCATTGACCGCAACTCGAGACCCAAACCAGACTTTGGTCAAATTTTCAACAAACTATGTTTATTTAATGGAATTTATTGTCTAAGCTCTTGGCTTGGAAACAATAATGAATGAAGTGCCAGATAAATATGACTGGTAGGTCCATGCAGATATCGCCCGACACACAGTTACCCAGCCTCCCCGAAGTCACCCTCAGGGCGCTGGAGGCGTGCCGAAAGGAAGACAGCTACCGTCATATCAGCGATATTATCTCGGCTGACACCGCACTCACTGCACGGGTACTGGCTCTTGCCAATTCATCACTCTACGGCCGGCCGGGAGAAATTCGCTCAGTTGAGCAAGCACTGCTCCGGCTTGGCACTGAACATGTACGCACCCTGGTGCTCACAGCCTCACTCCGGCAGTTAATGTTCGACCTTGGCGCAGACCAGTGGCAGCAACTCCGTGATTTCTGGCGCCACTCTCTCACCACCGCACTGACCGCAAAAACCCTCGCCACGCTTACCCGTTACCCTTCGGCGGACGAAGCCTTTATGTTGGGAATGCTCCATAATATTGGCGAACTGATTGCTCTGAAAATGGCACCGGATGATCGTCAACAGGAGTATCTCACCCACCAGGCAGAGATCGGAGCACAGCTTGCTCAAGCCTGGGGGCTGGGGCGGATGGCGGCAGATGCCATGCGCTATCAACAAGCTCCGGCGTCTGAAATCCGTGATGCGGCTCATCTGGTCAAGCTGATTAATCTGTCAACGCGGCTGGCTCAGTCCGATGCGGCGGGTATTGCTGCCGCAGGTACCATTTTCAGTCTTAGTGAAGATCTCACCCGGGAGTTATCGCTACGTATAAATCAGGAGGTTACATCGCTGGCGCAGTCCCTGGGGGTCCCTCTTGAGCATGCCTATGACGGCCACGAAGCAAGCCAGGCGTTACGCAATACGATTATTCGCCAGGCCATGACTGACCAGGTTCTGAATCTGATCAATAATTCAGACCCTTTGCCTGAAGTGCTCGCCAGTACGGTCAGCAACCTCACTCTTTTGACCGGTTGCCCCAGCCTGTTTTTCAAGGCTAACGATGGCACCCTGACCCTGATGTCGGACAGTCAGGGCGAACCGCCCGATATGACGATTGTTGCTGCTCCGGCCGGTAGCGTACTAACGGCAAGCTTCCGGGAACGAAATGCTTTGTTGCTGGCTGACCGCACCCCCAGCGTGCTCGACAAGCAATTAATGGGGCTACTCAATACTTCCTCCCTGATGGCTGTTCCGGTGTTGTCGGAAGAGGGCTGTCACGGCATTTTTGTGGTGGGGGCCGATGCCGGACCCATGACGTCAACACTGGAACTGGCTAGAATGTTCAGCGAGCGGTTATCGCGTCTGGTTGCCGGCAAAGAGTTGAAAGATCGCGACGACGTGAAAGCCAGTGATATCGATCAAGCCCTCGCCCGAGAAAATATACGGCGCCATATTCATGAGATCAGTAATCCGTTAACCATCATTCGTCAGTACATTTATCAATTGCGCGGGCGGCTTGAAAACGAACAGGTCCGGGAAGAACTGGATATTATCCGGGAGGAGCTTGAACGCGCTGGCAATCTGTTAGTGCAGATGGGTGAGAGCCACGAGCCCAACCCGAATACCGACGAGCCGACAAACCTTAATCGGGAATTGAAGGCCCTGCACGACCTTTTTCAGGATTGTCTGTTCAGGGATGGAAACATTAATTGCGCCCTGATTTTGAGCGAAGAATCAACAGAACTGGCTGCTAGCCGGGCACCGGTGCGTCAGGTAATTCTCAACCTGGTCCGAAACGCGGTCGAGTGCATGCCGGATGGGGGGGAACTCAGACTCGCAAGCGCCTCCCCCGTCTGGCAGCAAGGCAGACAATGGATTGAAATGCTGATCGAAGACAATGGTCCGGGTTTGCCGACAGACATTCAAAGCGGGCTGTTCAAACCGGTACAATCCAGCAAGGGCGTGACCCACAGCGGACTAGGGCTGAGCATTGTCAAACAACTCATTGATGACATGGAAGGCATCATTGGTTACCGCACGGGAAGCTCTGGCACCAGTTTCAGGGTCCTCCTGCCCGCGGCACCCGATTACAGCAAAGGTCAGACATAAATCATGGGCGACGCGCGATGACACGGCAACCTATTCACTCGCCAATGGCCGACACTACGATGGCCAAGATACTCGTCGCCGATGATGATACGAGATTGCTGAAAAGTCTCACCTCGCTGCTGGAGCAGCAGGGTTACCTGGTCACCTCGGCTATGGGAGGGAGAGAAGCCTGCAACCAGCTGAGCACTCGTACCTTCGATCTCGCCATGCTTGACCTGAGAATGCCTGAACTGGACGGCTTTGAAGTCATGGCCCATGCCGCGAAGGTCCAGCCCAAATGCGGCATTATCGTGGTGAGCGGTGAGATTTCTTTCAGTGCAGTCAGTCGTGCGCTGCGCAGAGGTGCTCAGGACTACATCAAGAAACCCTTTGATCCGGACGAAATGCTTACCACGCTGAAAGCTGCATTGGGCAGACAGTCTCTGGTCAGAGCTCATGCCGATGTTCAGAAACGTCTTGAAAAGTCCGAAGCGTTGCACCGTTACATCGTCAACAGCTCTCCGGACATTGTCTTCATGCTTGATGGCGAGGGGCGCTTCTGTTTCGTCAACAGTCAGATTAAATCGTTGTTGGGCTACGACAGCGAAGAGCTGAACGGTAAGCATTTCCGTCACATACTCGATAAACAGGACGTTGCTCGCGGCACCTATACCCTTCGCGATCCAAGCATTACAGCCGAAAATCCTCGCACCTTCGAAGTCAAACTCAAAACCCGGGGCAGCCAGAAGGCCAACCGGCATTTCGAGATCACAGCCTTTCCGGTTGACCATGAGACCTGGCCTCTTGCGGCCGATTTCAATGCCCGGCGGCCCTCTGGTCGCAAGGCGCGGTTTTACGGCACCGCAAGGGATGTGACCGAGCGCAAGGAAGCGGAAGCCTTCATAAATTTTCAGGCCTACCATGATTTGCTCACCCGGTTGCCCAACCGGGCACTGTTTACTGACCGGTTGGGCCTTGCCATCACCCAGGCGCGCCGCAGCAAACAAAAACTCGCAGTCATGTTTCTGGACCTGGACCGGTTCAAGGTGATT
>JBDNIR010000530.1:0-3572 GCA_041688195.1 Marinobacter sp. | reverse complement strand
GCGGAACTCCGGACCGGTCGGGATTGAATAAGAGCCTTTGAAAAGCACCCGGATAGTTTATCCAAACTACGAAGGCTTTTCACAAACTCCTGATAAAAGAATGCCGGAGCTTCTTGCGAGGCCCCGGCATCTGTCCATTGGCAGTGAACTTATTCTTCCAGTTCAGCCATGGTGTTCAGGTACGCGCGCTCTTTCAGGACCTTCTTGTTAGCGGCAACCATAGCTTCAAAGATTTCGTCCGGGAAGGTTTTGATCTTGACGTTCGGATATTCGTCACCAATCGACGCCCAGGCTTCAGCGTTAGCATGCACAGACTGGGTCAGCATATCATAGGACGCCGTACGCATGGAGACTCGCAGGATTTCCTGTAGATCGGCAGGCAGCCAATGCTGCAACTTGAGACCATCACGACCAGTTCATGAAATGAACTAAAATGCAGTTATTTCCGACTTAAGTCTAATAGAGGCTTCGCTGTCTAGATGCACCCGTCAGAATGTCGCCATGACAAGCAACAGCAATAACTCGGTCA
This sequence comes from Marinobacter sp., assembly GCA_041688195.1. Taxonomy (GTDB): domain Bacteria; phylum Pseudomonadota; class Gammaproteobacteria; order Pseudomonadales; family Oleiphilaceae; genus Marinobacter. The sequence goes on along the minus strand of JBDNIR010000530.1, from coordinate 3,043 downwards.
ACACAACGCTTGCCCCGAGGGTGTCGCCGGTATAGCCGCCAAGTGTACGTTTCAGATTGCGCCCCCAGCCTAAAGTCACCCCAACAATCGCGACCAGAATGGGCGCGGACAACAGGGGCCACCATGGCCACAGGAACAAGCTGACCATCAATACGAAGGCCGACGCGCACACCAGGCGAGCGCCGGAAAACGCTTCAGCTACCGGTTTGCTTTTACTTTTATCGGGGTCGGTGACGTAGGTCATGTAGTACATCAGCAGAAGGGGTGTAACGCGAGCTGCGCAGGGTGCGATCAGCAGCGCCAACCAGACCTGATCGCTGTCAAGCAACAGCGCGGCTTTCAACGCCAGGGCCATCACCAGGGCGACGGTGCCATAAGTGCCGATGCGACTGTCTTTCATGATCCGCAGCCGTGCTTCGACGGTGTAGCCTCCACCCAGAGCATCGAGACTATCGGCGAGGCCGTCCTCGTGGAACGCTCCGGTGATCCAGAGATGAAAACACATCACCAGGAGGACGCCGATCAATGGGTCGAAAACCAGATTGAGGCAATAAAACAGACCTGCGTAGGTGACGCCAAGCAGCAGTCCGATGAGCGGAAAGTAAACGCTGCTCTGATTCATCAACGACTGGGAGTAATCGATTCTTGCCAGCATGGGGACGCGGGTGAGAAACCCCAGTGCCAGCCAGAATGCCTGCCATTCCCGCTGTAGGTTGATACCGCCTGTGTGCACAGTTTTGTCCCTTGATCTGTAAAAGCCGTGGTTATCCGTGACATTGTAAAGCAATTCACTACGCCCCTGGCTATCGCAATTCCGGTGACTGTTATTCCATAGAAGTAGCACCGATACGGTGAATGCTGACATCCGCACCGTTGAACTCTTCCTCTTCGCTCAGCCGGAGCCCTGAAATGGCTTTGACAATGCCATACACAACCAGGCCGCCAACGAAAGCAACAACGACCCCGGCAGCTGAACCAATCAGCTGCGACATCAGGCTGACGCCGCCGAGACCGCCCAGTGAAGACTGGCCGAAGATACCAGCAGCGATGCCGCCCCAGACCCCACACACACCATGCAGCGGCCAGACGCCCAGCACGTCGTCCAGGCGCTCGATCTTGTTCTGGGCCCACTCGAACAGGTAGACGAAAATGGCCCCGGCTATGCCCCCAGCGATCAGGGCACCAACAGGGTGCATAAGGTCGGAGCCTGCACAGACGGCAACCAGCCCGGCCAGCGGACCGTTGTGGATGAAGCCCGGGTCCTTGCGGCCTGCGAGCATGGCAACCAGTAAGCCGCCCACCATGGCCATCAGGCTGTTAACCGCCACCAAGCCACTGATGCCGTCCAGCGTCTGAGCAGACATCACGTTAAAGCCGAACCAGCCAACGGTCAGAATCCAGGCGCCGAGAGCCAGAAAAGGGATGCTTGACGGGGCAAACGCAACGACTTTGCCGTTGCGGTAGCGGCCTTTGCGGGCCCCCAGCAGTAACACTGCGGCCAGCGCAATCCAGCCGCCGACGCCATGCACCACAACAGAGCCCGCAAAGTCATGGAAAGCTGCCCCAAACTGGGCTTCCAGCCAGGCCTGGAAGCCGTAATTGCCGTTCCAGATCATGCCTTCGAAGAACGGGTAAACCAAGGCGACGATCAGGGCCGAGGCGATAAGCATCGGGTAGAACTTCGCACGTTCCGCAATGCCGCCAGACACAATGGCCGGGATTGCGGCAGCAAAGGTCAGCAAAAAGAAGAACTTGACCAGTTCATAACCCTGGCTGGTAGTGAGGGTTTCTGCGCCGCTGAGGAAGTGCCCCCCGTAGGCGATGTAATAGCCCACAAAGAAATAGGCGATGGCTGAAACGCCAAAATCGGTAATGATTTTTACCAGCGCGTTGACCTGATTTTTATGCCGAACGGTGCCCACCTCGAGGAAGGCAAAGCCCGCGTGCATGGCGAGTACCATAATGGCACCGATCAGGATAAACAGCGTGTTGGCGCTTTCGGTCAGGGTTTGTACTGCACTCGTGATGTCCACGGGTTAATCACTCCTGGGTAGTGGCCGTTGATGAATGACGGCTCTATGCATTGTTAGAGTGCAGTTTAAGCAAGAGGTGTTCCATCATCGGGCAATACGCATGCTGATGGGGCGTTACATGGGCAGGCAATCAAGGCTGGTTGTTAATCGACCAGTTATTTTATCAAATTGGCACTATAACGGTGCATATCGCAGGCGAGTGCTTTTTATTGGTGCTTAAGAGGCGGCCAACCCGCTGTCAGAATGGCTAAATGGCACAATTTGTGTCATAAGATTCAACGATTGAAAACAAACCAGGATTCCAACGCCCAGGCGCTTTTTTGGACTTACTGTGACTCCAAAGAATTTTGATCCCGCTATCGGATTTCGTTTTGACGGCTTGATTGTCCGGAATATTATTTTCCCGGCAGCTCCCTTCTGGCTTTTTGAGGTAGAGCGCAACGGCGATCCTTTACTGGTTAGCTTTCTTGCCACCACAACCCCGTTAAAACCTGATCTCGATCATTTCAGTAAAGTCCGTGACATTGCTGCCGAGCAACTTGCTAATGGTCGCCTGCAAAGCATTGCGACCGGAAGTTTCGAAGGCATGCCCTATCTGATCGTCGACAGCTTCGGCGCTTTTCCCTTGTTGGAAAAGCATGATGATGGCTCTTTTTCTCCGGCCATCCTGGAAGTGAGCCACTGGCTATCGAAGGCATTGGAGATACAGTCCTCTCTGGAAACGATCCATCAGGCGGGTTGGCTGCATCGCAACCTGTCGTGTGTCTGCTGAAGGCAAGGGTCAGCCTCTGAGTCCCATAGGTCTGGAGGGTGCCGTTGACGTGGCCTACATGGCGCCGGAGTGCAGTGGGCGGATCGCCATAGAGCCTGATTATCGAGCTGACTTTTACAGTCTCGGAGCTACCCTGTTCGCGCTGTTGGCCGGGCGTCCACCGTTTGAAGGCAACAGTTCGGCTGAGCTCATTTATGCGCATCTTACCCAGCCGGTTCCTGATCTCCGTCAATGGGTG
>JBDNIR010000529.1:0-3034 GCA_041688195.1 Marinobacter sp. | reverse complement strand
TACCCGCGACCCTGCCGCCGACTTGCGGGGCCTCCTGAAGACGGTACCCGCAAAGAACAGATCCGCCATTGTAAAACCTGATGAGCTGGGAGGCCTTCTGAGAGCCATAGAGGCCTATGCAGGGCAACCCGTTACCTGTGCGGCCCTGCAGCTTGCCCCTATGCTGTTTCTTCGCCCTGGTGAGCTGAGGAACGCCGTATGGTCTGAGATCGACTTGAAGGCCAGTATGTGGATTGTTCCCGGCGAGCGCATGAAAGGAACCATGAAGGCGAAACGTGCCGGCCAGGTACCAGACCACAAGATACCCCTGCCCCACCAAGCCGTTGAGATCCTGCGACCGTTGAAGCAACTGACCGGCCACAGGCCGTATGTTTTCGAGTCCATCAAACCGGGCCGGCCACTATCCGAGAACACCATAAACTCTGCCCTCAGAAGTATGGGCTACGATGGTGAAATGATGGTTGGTCATGGCTTCCGTGCGACCGCCTCAACCCTTCTTCATGAGATGGGATGGCGGCCAGAGGTGATTGAGCTGCAACTGGCACACCGGCAACGCAACCAGGTAGCCGCCGCCTATAACAGATCTGCCAGGATGGAGGAGCGCAAAGCCATGCTGCAGCAATGGGCGGATTATCTGGACGCCCTGAAGTCTGGAAAGGTCAATGTAGTTTCGATTTATGGAGGCAACGCATGAAAAATGCAGAAGCAAAAAAACCAGCTAAAAGGCCGCGCGGTTGGGCAATCGACCCAATTAAATCCTTTCTTGATGGGGAGGAAGGTGAGAAGAACAAAACCCTAATCATGATGGAGCCAAACGAGAAACCGATTAAAGACCCCGTCCTTTGGAACACAGGGAAGAAGGCTTTCGATATTCTGCTAGAGAATTCAGAGGGGGAGACAACGCAAGTAGACCTGGACGAATTTGTAACAACAGCACCAGGGCTGCTCATTAAGGGGTGGAATCAATGGGTAGGCTTTGTTGACGACGTGTACAGACCTGGCGGGACCCAGCTTAGCAACAAAAAAACCGGGAGAATCATAATTCAATTCTATCGTATTACAACCGAGCCCGACAGTTTTGAGGTCCCGTTTAAAATTGAACCCCGCTTTTCTATACTAGATGATTTTTATGAAATGCTTAGCTTGTCCGGAGACAAGGACATGTTTCCTTTCAACCGCAAGTTATTAGCAGCGTACTTCACTATCCTGCATGTCGATATTGCAGCCAACCACATAAGCGCTGGGTGCATCAGCAGCCCCTCCACATTATATAGCTGGGTTACACTTTGGGTAGATAAACTGGATAGGTACAACCGAACCAAGCAAGTAATAAAATCAAGGCAAGCATACTTGAAAAGCGAGAAATCCCGGAAAATGAACGCGCAGAGGCATTCCCCACGAAACGAGGCGATGCAGCTTGTGACCGATGACTGGAGCCAGAGAAAAAGCGACTTTCGCAGCGCTGAGAGAGCGGGCAATTATTACGCCGGCTGGCTGGTCGATAAAGGCTTTGTTGAATACCAGCCCCGAACCATCACAACGTGGATTCGGAACTACGCCAAAGATAATGGGATCAAACTCAGATAGCAGTCTCCACAGGAGGCTGCACTTTGTCCACCGGTAAGCGCTCTCAGTCCACTGGAGACGCGTTTCAAAAGATTTCCCCCGCTGATTAACTAACGCTGTGTACAACAGTGACAAAGGTTAATCAGCAATGACTCAAGATAAACACCCTACCCGACAGAACGACCGACTTTTGCGTTATCGCGAAGTGGAGCAGAGAACTGGCTTTCGCCGTTCAACGCTTTACTTCTGGATGGGCAAAGGCCTGTTCCCCAAACCCTTAAAGATTGGCCGAGCTGTAGCCTGGCGCGAGCGCGACATTCAGCAATGGATGGATGAGCGAGTGGAGGCAGCCGCATGAAGGCCCCACAACCACACCACCGCAGCGCTGGCTGGTTCTTCAGCAGCAACCACCCCTACCTTGCCCTCTCACAAGCTCCCCAGGCGCTCAGCATGGCCGTTTCGGAGGTTACTGATGCAGTCGCTAGGGGTGAGCTTGCAATAGTGCGTATGAGCGGCTGTAAGGCCGTAGCGCTGAAGGAGCTTTATCGATTCATCGATGCGAGAGGGGCACAGAAATGAGAAAGACGCCCGCCACCATAGCAAAGCGCCATACCCACAACCACGGCTATACCCACAATGATACCACCGCTGGCGGATATGCTGAACGTGTAGACGCCATACGTGCCGACCTGCTGGATGCAGGCATAGAACCGGCCAATATAGACGCGCTGCTAACCCGCCTGCCTGATGCCGATGGCAAGCTGGTACGCTTTCCGACCGCCAGCAAACCCCGCAGCAAAAACGGTTGGCTGATTGCCTACCATGACCGGGGCCTGCCCTTTGTCGTTATTGCCGGAGACTGGAGCACTGGAACAGAAACCAAGTGGATAGCCGACACCGGGGAAACCCTGAGCGACGCTGAACGCCGTGAACTGAAGCGCCGTATGGCAGATGCCAGGCAAGCCAGAGAAACAGAGCAGGCCAACCAATGGGAGCAGGCCGCAGCCAGAGCCGCCCACCGATGGCACGACAGCACACCGGCAGACCCATTGCACCCCTACCTACTACGCAAGGGCGTACAAGCCCACAGCGCCCGCCAGCAAGGCCGGGAACTTGTATTACTGCTGACCGACTACACCGGCAAAGCATGGAGCCTGCAAACGGTTAACGAGGCCGGAGAGAAGCGCCTAATGGCTGGAGGCCGCAAGGCTGGTAATTTTATTGTGGTAGATGGCCCGGACTACCCCGCCCGCATACTGATATGCGAAGGCTACGCCACCGGCTGCACCCTGGCAGAGAGTGACCCCGCAGCGCTGGTACTGGCTGCCGTGGATGCTGGCAACCTTAAAGCCGTGGCAACCGGAGCACGTAACCGCTGGCCAAATGCTGACATCGTTGTGTGTGGTGATGATGACCGCCAGACCGAAGGCAACCCCGGAGCTACCAACGCCCGCGCCGCTGCAATCGC
>JBDNIR010000528.1:0-2040 GCA_041688195.1 Marinobacter sp. | reverse complement strand
CGGTGAAATAACCATAACAAGGTGATGTATGCGTACAATGCCAACGATATTGAAATTGGCAGACCCTTCGTGAGCGCCGGCCTGGTATTTTGATTTTGTTGTAAGAGCGACTTCAGTCGCGAACCGAGTAACTCCGATAACTGCTATAACCGTTTGGTAACATCGTTACATCCAATTCAGGGAGAAAGCTGTGAAAATTCTCGTGACAGGGACTGCCGGGTTTATCGGCTCGCATCTGGCCCATCGCTTGCTGGATCGCGGTGATGAAGTCATTGGCGTTGATATCGTCAATGACTACTATGACGTCAGCCTGAAAGAAGCCCGTCTGGCGCGATTAACGTGCAAGGCCGGCTTCACAGAAGTGCGAAAGGATATATCTGACCGGGCTGCCATGGAGGCTCTGTTTCGTGAGCATAAGCCGGAGCGGGTAGTGAACCTGGCCGCTCAGGCCGGCGTGCGCTACTCCATTGAAAATCCGAACGCTTATGTAGATGCTAATCTGGTCGGCTTCATGAATATTCTTGAAGGCTGCCGCCACAATGGCGTCAAGCATCTTGTTTATGCCTCCAGTAGCTCGGTCTATGGTGCTAACGAGGCGATGCCGTTCTCGGTACATGACAACGTCGATCATCCGTTGAGTCTTTACGCAGCGTCCAAGAAAGCCAACGAGCTGATGGCCCACACCTACAGTCACCTGTATCAGTTGCCGACCACGGGGCTGCGTTTTTTCACAGTCTACGGTCCCTGGGGCAGGCCAGATATGGCGCTGTTTATCTTTACCAAAAAGATTCTGGCTGGCGAACCCATAGACGTGTTCAACCATGGGCACCACAAAAGGGACTTTACCTACATAGACGATATCGTCGAAGGGGTAGTCCGGACCCTCGACAGCGTTGCATCACCGAATGAGCAATGGTCAGGACAGCAGCCCGATCCTGGCACCAGCATGGCGCCTTACAGGCTGTACAACATTGGCAGCAATAATCCGGTGGAGCTTTCGCGCTTTATTGAAATCATAGAAGAGCGACTGGGACGGAAAGCCGAGAAAAACCTGCTACCGCTGCAACCGGGCGACGTACCTGCTACCTACGCCAATGTAGATGCACTGATTGACGATGTGGGGTACAAACCGGCGACCACGGTAGATGAGGGTATTGCCAACTTCGTAGACTGGTATCGGGACTTTTATAAGGTGTAGCTGCTTTCGCGGTTTCCTTCTATCGCCCGGCAGTGGCGATGTTTCTGCAGACACAAAAAAACTCCCTGATGGGAGTTTTTTTGTTGGTAGGACCAGGCAGATTTGAACTGCCGACCTCTGCCATGTCAAGGCAGCGCTCTAACCAACTGAGCTATGGTCCTATCCCGTAACGCGGAAGAAATATACTGGTCCGGTCCGGGCCGGTCAACCTCTTTATTGTTTTACCGGTTAATTTGTCCCGTTTCGCGAATGCTTTGCCCAGCGCCGGATTGCCCTGCTGACAACGATCCAGCGATTGATCAGCAAGGCGGCAAATATCAGGGCACAACCGCCGAGTTGAGTGGTTGTCATGCTTTCGTCAAACCATCCTGCAGCAAACAGGGCCACCCAAACCGGCTCAACAATGAGGATTACTACGCCATGACTGTGGGCGGAAAGGCTCTGAGCGTAAGTTTGCACCAGAAAGCGCCCAGCTGTGCCGATCACTGCGCTGGCCATGAGCCACCAGGCCAGCGCCATTGAGAACCCGTTCAAGGTCGGTATCCAGGGCTCCAGCAAGGCAGAGAGGAGGGTGGTAACCAGTGCGACAGTCAGCAGCGCAATGGCGGTCAGGGGCAGCGCTGGTACGCGGTCTTTCTGGCGGGATTCGCCAGCCCGGTTCGTCACCATACGGTTATTGGCTGCGCGAGTGTTCAGGGTGAAATAAAGCGCAAAAATAAAGGCAGCCGTTATAAAGAAGAGTTGTCCCGCTTCCGGTCGGAAACCGTTTTTCAGAGAAAGCAGTGCCAGGCCACTAATCGCAACGGGAATGGCGACCCAGGTACTGGCAGGTTGCGTTTCCT
>JBDNIR010000527.1:0-4851 GCA_041688195.1 Marinobacter sp. | reverse complement strand
TGACGATTCGGGGTACCGAGGGGTTGCTCGTTCGTTTTGCCAGTTGTTGCAAACCGATTCCCGGCGATCCGGTGGTGGGTGTGATGGACTCCGGCAAAGGCATGGTGATTCATAGCGATACCTGCACACGGCTTCCGGATGCAGACGAAGCCCGAGAGCGTCTCACTCATCTCAAGTGGGCCAAGGACATTACCGACGAGTTCTCAGTGGAGCTCAGGGTGGAATTGGAGCGCCAGCGCGGCGTAATTGCCGAGGTAGCGAATGCTGTTGCCGTTGCAGACGGCAACATAGAGCGTATCAACGTCGAGGAGCAGAACGAGCGCCTGAGTATTGTCAACCTGGTGATTCATGTGAACGGTCGCCGTCATCTTGCGCGGGTAATGCGGCGAGTGCGAAATATCAAAGCAGTGACCCATATCAGCCGGGTTCGACATTAGCGAAGGTTGACAGTCCTACCAGGCAGACGACAGGATTGCGTTTTTCCGTTTCTAACAAGTCAAGATAAGGACTCTGACCTCATGACTAACAAATCAGTGATTCAGACTGAAAACGCCCCGCAGGCGATAGGTACCTATTCTCAGGCGGTCAAAGCCGGAGACACCGTTTATTTATCCGGGCAGATTCCGCTGGTACCGGAAACAATGGAGCTTGTGGCTGGTGATTTTGCCGCCAATACCCGGCAGGTGTTTGAAAACCTGAAAGCCGTGTGCGAAGCGGCAGGCGGCCGCTTGCAGGATATCGTAAAGCTCAATATCTATATGACCGACCTGAGCAACTTCGCCACCGTCAATGAGATCATGGCGACCTATTTCCAAAAGCCATACCCCGCGCGAGCTGCCGTTGGTGTGGCAGCCCTGCCAAAAGGTGTGCCGGTGGAAATGGAAGCCGTCATGGTGTTGAGCTAAGAAATGTCCTGAATCATTTCGCTGTATCCTGCCCGGTAATCCGGATAGCGGAATGAGAAGCCGGAATCCAGCAACCGCTGGTTCCGGCAACGTTTGCTGCCAGCCCGTCCGCCTGTTCTTGCTCCTGCTTGGGGTTGGGCGCAGGGCGTCTGGTTTTGTACCCAGGCGACGACCTCATCCAGTCTGGCCGGTTCACAGTCGCTGGCAATGTAATGCTCGGCCAATGTTTTCCCCCGCAACGACATCCGCATCAGATGAACCACAGCATTGGCAGCATCGACCTCGTGGATCCGGTTAGTGTAGGGCGCCGGATTGGACGGGTTCATTTCGCCCCGTCTTACTGCAGCAAGAAAGCGGTGCCGTGAGGGACCATAAATTCCGCTCAACCTGACAATGGTGGCGGGTACTCCACTGTTCAGGGCTACGGCCTCTCCCGCCAGAATTCGTTTGCCGCTGAATTTATCGGGCTCGGTGGGGCCGCTTTCGTCGACCCAGCCGTCGTCGTCCTGACGATAGACACTGGTACTGCTGATAAATATCACGCGGGAAAGGGTCGCTCTGTCCAGCACGGCGAGCAGGTTTTTCAATCCGGTCACATACGCTGCCTGATAGCCCGCGTCATCGTAACTGGACGGCGTTAGGCAGTAGATCAGGGCGTCTATGTTAGTTGGCACTGCTGAGGCGAGGGCGGACCGGTCCAGCAAATCAGCACCAACGGGCGAAATCGGTGCCCTGATGGCATCTGCATTGCGCCGCAGTCCGTACACTTCAGCGTCTTCACACAGTGTACGCGCGATCATACCGCCCAGTGAGCCACATCCAGCGACCAGAATACGGGGTTGGTTTCTGTGTTCTGTGATTGCCATAGTCAATATCAATCCTTATTCTGTAAATCATAAGTTCGGACACTTGAACGGAGCTGCCCATGACCCTTACCGAATTACGCTACATCGTTACCCTGGCCCGGGAGAAACATTTTGGCAGGGCTGCGGAGAGGTGTCATGTCAGCCAACCCACCTTAAGTGTGGCGGTTAAAAAGCTTGAAGACGAGCTCGGGATTCCGCTGTTCGAACGCAGCAAAAGTAGTATACGTGTGACCGAGACGGGACAACGTATTATTGATCAGGCCCAGAGGGTGCTTGATCAGGTGGGTGTGATCAAGGACATGGCGCAGGATGGCAAGAACCAGCTCAACTCGCCGTTAAAAGTGGGCGCCATCTATACCATCGGGCCGTATCTGTTCCCGCATTTACTTCCGGAGCTACGCCGGGGAGCACCGGATATGCCATTGTTTATTGAAGAAAACTATACCGCTAACCTGCGCCAGAAATTACGTCAGTCAGAATTGGATGCCATCATCATCGCATTGCCGTTTACGGAGCCTGAAGTGGTTACCCTGACGCTTTATGATGAGCCATTCGTGGTGCTGCTACCAGCAAAGCACCCGCTTGCCCGTAGAGAGGCGCTGACAGCCGAGGAGCTGGCCCAGGAACAGCTGCTTTTACTCGGCCCCGGCCATTGTTTTAGGGACCAGGTGCTTGAATCGTGCCCGCCGCTGGTGGCTGCAGTAACCACCCGGGCCACAACAGCGACCTCGGGTCCCTCCCTGGTGACGGAAGGCAGTTCCCTGGAAACCATTCGTCATATGGTGGCTTCGGGGCTGGGGATTACGGTGCTGCCGCTGTCAGCGGCTACCGCGATGCAGTACCACGAGGATATCCTTGTCGTTCGGCCTTTTGTCGCGCCAGTCCCCTCCCGCACGGTAGCGTTGGCCTGGCGGGTGACCTTCCCACGACCAAAAGCCATAGATGTGCTGTCTTTGGCCGCCAGCCAGTGTCGGGTAATCCAGAAAGCAAGCACAGTTAAGCTGTCCACTACAGCCAGCGTCTGAGCAAGCCATGACGTCACTCGACGACATTCCGGTTACGACACTCAAAGGCGTTGGTGCTGCCCTGGCCGCCACCCTGGCGAAGCTTGGCATTCATTCCTTGCAGGATCTGTTGTTCCATCTCCCGCACCGTTACGAAGATCGTACCCGGGTTATTCCGATGGGAAGCCTCCGGGTAGGGGATGTGGGTGTGGCGGAAGGTGAAGTGGTCAAAACAGACCTGGTCATGGGCCGTCGTCGCAGCTTGCAGGTGACGCTGAAGGACAGTTCCGGTTTTCTGGTGATGCGGTTTTTCCATTTCAATGCCGCCCAGAAGAGTCAGCTTACCGAGGGCCAGCGGGTGCGCTGTTATGGTGAGGTGCGCCCGGGCCGGGCCGGGTATGAGTTTTATCATCCGGAATACCAGGTTAACCCTCCCCCGATGCCTGCCCATGGCGAAGCCACGCTGACTCCCGTCTATCCGTTGACTGAGGGCATTCAGCAGCCGCGGGTCCGGGGGCTGTGTCATCAGGCTCTTGGCTATCTGAAACGCTACCCGATTCATGACTGGCTACCCTCCGCTTTGCTAGCGGATTATCAGCTGCCGGGTATTTCTGCCGCAGTCGAACTTGTCCACGCACCTCCAACCGATGCGTCGGTCTATTTATTGATCGAAGGCCGTCATCCCGCACAGCAACGCCTGGTGATGGAAGAGCTGCTCGCGCACCAGCTCAGTTTGTTGCGAGTAAGGGAGCAGATTCAAGCCAGACAGGCCCTGCCGTTGCTACCTGGCGGAGATTTGACTGAGCGGTTCCGAGAAAGTCTGGCGTTCAAACTGACGGGTGCTCAGGAACAGGTGTGCCGGGAAATCCGTCAGGACCTGAGCCAACCCCTGCCCATGCTGCGGCTGGTTCAGGGTGACGTGGGTTCCGGCAAGACCGTGGTTGCAGCCATGGCGGCCCTGCAAGCTATTTCAGCGGGCGCTCAGGTGGCATTGATGGCGCCGACCGAAATTCTGGCGGAACAGCACTTTAATAACTTCAGGGAGTGGCTTGAGCCTTTGGGTATCAGGCTCGCTTGGCTGTCAGGCAAAATCAAGGGCAAAGCGCGGGTGGCGGCGCTGGAAGACGTGGCCAGCGGGCGAGCCAAGATGATGGTAGGCACCCATGCCCTGTTTCAGAACGACGTAATATTTGACCGGCTGGCGCTCGTGATCATTGATGAACAACATCGGTTTGGGGTCCACCAGCGGCTGGCGCTGAAGGAAAAAGGGGTTGCCGGTCAGCTCGCACCGCACCAATTAATCATGACTGCTACCCCAATTCCCCGCACGCTGGCCATGAGCGCCTACGCCGACCTCGATACTTCGGTCATCGATGAGCTGCCCCCTGGACGCAAACCGATTGAAACCATAGCTGTTCCGGACAGTCGCAGGGATGACATCATTGAGCGCGTGCGGGATGCCTGCAAGGCAGGCCGTCAGGCTTACTGGGTGTGTACACTGATTGAAGAATCCGAGGCGCTACAATGTCAGGCAGCTGAAGTGACGGCTGAGGCGCTGGCGGATCGACTGCCAGAATTAAAAGTGGGGCTGGTGCATGGCCGCCTGAAAGCTGCTGAGAAAGTGGACATGATGGACCAGTTCAAAACCGGCAAGCTGGACTTGCTGGTGGCGACCACCATTATTGAGGTTGGTGTTGATGTTCCGAACGCCTCCCTGATTATTATTGAAAACCCTGAGCGCCTGGGTCTTGCGCAACTGCATCAACTTCGTGGACGGATCGGACGGGGTGAGGAGGCCAGCTTCTGCGTATTGATGTACCACCCACCCCTGTCCCAGAATGGTAAAGCTCGGTTACAGGTACTCCGGGAAAGCCAGGATGGCTTTGTGATTGCTGAAAAAGACCTCGAAATTCGTGGCCCTGGAGAGGTGCTGGGCACTCGACAGACGGGCATGATGCAGTTCAGGCTGGCGGATTTTGAGCGGGACAAAAACTGGATTGAACCCGTCCGGGGGATTGCGCCGTCGTTAATGGGTGACAAAATAATTGTGGATGCACTTATCCGTCGCTGGCTGGG
>JBDNIR010000123.1:0-10709 GCA_041688195.1 Marinobacter sp. | reverse complement strand
GGGCGCCTGGCATGAGCCTGTGGTCTACATCGGCTTGATGGTGGTGGCGGCGTTCCTCATGCGGCTGGCCGCGCTGGGTTTCAACGTAATGCAATCACTGCAATTTTCGATGATTTCCAAGGATGTGGTGTTTCGAATGCGATCCCGGTTGCTTGGGCGCCTGCAGCATGTTGCCATGTCCGAATACGAGACTTTGGGCTCTGGCGCAGTCAGCAGTCATTTCATAACCGACCTGGACACGATCGATCAGTTCCTCGGCAGTACCATCAGCCGGTTTCTGGTTGCCAGCCTGACCGTGCTGGGCACTGCCATTGTGCTGCTCTGGGTGCATTGGCAGGTGGCACTGCTGATCCTGTTGTTCAACCCGTTGGTGATTTTCGTCACCATGATGATTGGCAAGCAGGTTAAAGAGCTCAAGCGCAAGGAGAACAGCGCCTATGAAGTGTTTCAGGGCGCGCTGACCGAAACCCTGGATGCCATTCACCAGCTGCGGGCCGCCAACCGGGAGGGGCATTATCTGCAGCACCTTATTGGCCGGGCCCGGGACGTGCGCGATCACGCCGTGCAGTTTGAATGGCGCAGCGATGCCGCCAGCCGGGCGAGTTTTGCTCTGTTCCAGTTTGGGGTCGACGCCTTCCGGGCGGCCGCCATGGTTGCGGTGTTGCTGAGTGACCTCAGTATCGGGATGATGTTTGCGGTGTTTGGCTACCTCTGGTTCATGCTGACCCCGGTGCAGGAAATGCTCAACATGCAGTACGCTTTTTATGCTGCCAATGCTGCTCTGGCACGCATCAACCGGTTGCTGGAGCTCAAGCAGGAGCCCCGTTATCCAGCCCTGGAGAATCCGTTTCGGGATCGCCACACTGTCAGTGTCACGCTCAGGGATATCCATTTTCGGTACAGCGAGGATGAAGATATACTCCGGGGTATCAACCTGCATATAGAAGCCGGCGAGAAAGTCGCCGTGGTGGGTGCCAGTGGAGGTGGTAAATCCACCTTGGTGCAGGTGCTTCTGGGTATGTACACCCCGGATCGGGGTGAGATCCTGATAGCGGGTGTACCGTTACAGCGGATCGGTTTGCCGTGCCTGCGAGAGCATGTGGCGACGGTTTTGCAGCATCCTGCATTGTTCAATGACACCTTGCGCCAGAACCTCACACTCGGCCGGGATGTGTCCGAGGCCAGCATGTGGGAAGCTTTGCGAATCGCCCAGCTGGACCAGACGGTGGCCACCATGCCTAATGGTCTGGATACTATGGTTGGCCGGCAGGGCGTCAGGTTATCCGGGGGCCAGCGGCAGCGTCTTGCCATTGCCCGCATGGTGCTTTCGAACCCGTCGGTGGTGATTCTGGATGAGGCCACCTCGGCGTTGGACGCAGAAACCGAATTCCAGCTCCATAAGGCGATGGAGTCTTTTCTGGAAAACCGGACCACCCTGATTATCGCCCATCGGCTGAGCGCCGTTAAACGGGCCGATAGGGCTGTGGTGTTTGAGGATGGCCGAATTATCGAAGAAGGCCATCATGATGAATTGCTCGCTCGTCAGGGCCTATACGCTCAGCTATACGGTGATCGTCAAAGCTAGTGTCTGGGGTGTCCATTCATGCAATCAATAAAGAACATTCACCGCGTAACGGTTGAAGTCCTGTGAATAGCTGCGATAGTTAAGACAGGCTTCACATTCGGGGACCTCTCAACCAACGGTCTGCATTACTGGCATTCGGCAATGCTCCGGGGTTCCCTGACTCACACGACACAGGAGGCGAACATGTCTAACGAAACGCTCAGCAATGATAGCTATAAGACGCTGAAAACCCTGGATGTAAACGGTAAGACATTCCATTACTACAGTCTGCCCGAGTCCGCAAAGCATTTGGGTGACATCGACAGGCTGCCGTTCTCCCTCAAGGTCCTGTTGGAAAATCTGCTACGCAATGAAGATGGGACTACCGTTGATGAGTTCCATCTCAAAGCCATGGAGCAGTGGCTGGAAAAACGCCATTCTGATACCGAGATCCAATACCGTCCTGCCCGGGTTCTGATGCAGGATTTCACCGGTGTACCGGGTGTGGTGGATCTGGCTGCAATGCGCAATGCGATGAAGGCGGCTGGTAAGGACCCGGCATTGATCAAGCCGTTGTCAGCGGTGGATCTGGTCATAGACCACTCGGTTATGGTGGATCATTTTGGTGATGCCTCGGCGTTCAAGGACAACGTGGTGATCGAGATGGAGCGCAATCAGGAGCGCTATGAATTTCTTCGTTGGGGGCAGCAGGCCTTTGATAATTTCCGCGTGGTGCCACCGGGTACGGGTATCTGTCACCAGGTGAATCTGGAGTACCTGGGCCAGACGGTCTGGACCAAAGAACAGCAGGGCAAGACCTTTGCGTTCCCGGATACCCTGGTAGGCACCGACTCTCACACCACCATGATTAACGGCCTGGGTATCCTTGGCTGGGGTGTGGGTGGTATCGAGGCTGAAGCCGCGATGTTGGGGCAGCCGGTGTCGATGCTGATCCCGGAAGTCGTGGGTTTCAAGATTAGCGGCAAGCTCCGTGAAGGCATCACCGCCACCGATCTGGTGCTGACGGTCACAGAGATGCTGCGCAAGAAGGGCGTGGTCGGCAAATTCGTCGAATTCTACGGGGACGGCCTGAAAGATATGCCGGTAGCGGACCGGGCGACCATCGCCAATATGGCGCCGGAATACGGTGCCACCTGTGGTTTCTTCCCGGTCGATGACCAAACCCTCAACTACCTCCGGCTGACCGGCCGCAAAGATGAACAGATTGCGCTGGTTGAAGCCTATGCCAAGGCTCAGGGCCTGTGGCGGGAGCCGGGCCAGGAACCCTCATATACCGAGACTCTGTCATTGGATATGGGCGATGTGGAAGCCAGCCTGGCGGGCCCCAAGCGTCCGCAGGACCGAGTGGCACTGAAGAATATGAAATCCACGTTCGAGCTGCTGATGAGTCAGACCGATCAGTCGCCGCATCCTCAGCGGGACTCCAATATGGTCTCGGAAGGCGGACAGTCTGCCGTCGGTATATCGGAAAGTTATGAGCACCACACCAGTCAGGATATCGATCTGGCGGGCAAGAAGCTCCGTCTGGACCCGGGCGCAGTGGTCATTGCGGCGATCACATCCTGCACCAATACGTCCAACCCCAGTGTGATGATGGCCGCCGGTCTGGTGGCTCGCAAGGCGCTGGAGAAGGGGCTGGATGTAAAACCATGGGTGAAAACCTCATTGGCGCCGGGCTCCAAAGTGGTGACGGAATATCTCAAGGCCGGTGGCTTCCAGAGTGATCTGGACAAACTCGGATTCAATCTTGTGGGCTATGGCTGCACCACCTGTATCGGCAACTCCGGGCCCCTGGCTGAGCCGATCGAGAAAGCCATTAACGAGGGTGACCTGGCGGTTGCCTCGGTATTGTCCGGTAACCGTAATTTCGAGGGCCGGGTGCATCCACTGGTCAAAACCAACTGGCTGGCATCGCCCCCATTGGTAGTTGCTTATGCGCTGGCGGGGAATGTGCGCCTCGATCTGAGCACTGAACCCCTGGGTGAGGGCAAGGATGGCAAGCCGGTCTATCTCAAGGACATCTGGCCATCCCAGCAGGAAATCGCGGAGGCGGTGGAAAAAGTCAAAACCGATATGTTCCGTACAGAATACGCAGCAGTGTTTGACGGTGATGAAACCTGGCAGGCCATCAAAGTACCCGAAAGCAAAGTGTACGAATGGTCCACGACTTCCACCTATATCCAGCATCCGCCGTTCTTTGAAGGTATGAGCGCCGAGCCCGACCCGGTAGAGGACGTCAAGGACGCGCGCATCCTGGCTATGCTGGGTGATTCCGTCACCACGGATCACATCTCGCCAGCCGGCTCGATCAAAGCCGACAGCCCGGCTGGCAAGTACCTCCAGGAGCACGGCGTTGAACCCAAGGACTTCAATTCTTACGGCTCACGCAGAGGCAACCATGAAGTGATGATGCGCGGCACCTTCGCCAACGTCCGCATCCGGAATGAGATGCTGGCTGGCGTAGAAGGCGGCATGACCCGGTATGTGCCCAGCGGCGATGAGATGCCGATTTTCGATGCGGCCATGAAGTATCAGGAGGACGATACCCCGTTGGTGGTGATTGCCGGCAAGGAGTACGGTACCGGCTCTAGCCGTGACTGGGCCGCTAAAGGCACCCGTTTGCTGGGCGTAAGGGCCGTGGTGGCAGAATCCTACGAGCGGATTCACCGCTCCAACCTAATTGGCATGGGTGTGATGCCGCTGCAATTCCAGGCCGGCGCCAGTCGCAAATCCCTCAAGCTGACGGGTGAAGAAACCATCAGTATCACAGGATTGTCTGGCGACGTTCAGCCCGGGGCGACACTGGAAATGACAGTGACCTACCCTGACGGTAAAACCGAGACCTGCAAACTGAAGTCACGTATTGATACCGCCAATGAAGCGACCTACTTCAAACACGGTGGCATCCTGCACTACGTGCTTCGGGAGATGATCAAGGCGGCATAAACGCAGTGATCCTGTTGCCCTGAGACGGGGCGAGACATAAGCTGTAAGCAAGGACAGGGGGTTGAAGGAGTCCCCTGTTTTTCTTGTGGCGGTTTGGCTTTCATGCGAGGCTTCAAGTTTGATCGTGTCTGTATTTGAGGTGTTCTCATGTCGTCTGCTCTAACTCGGGACGAACTCAAGGCAAAACTGAACCTGGAAACTTCCAGCATCTGCTGGCGGGATCTGCAGACCTATTATGCCCGTGGTCATGTGGTCCAGGTGTCGCCGGAACTTGATTTGCTGGACGTTGCGCTGGAGCTCACCGCCGATAACAAGAGCCAGTTTGAGCAATGGATGACAGCGGACCAGGTGGGGGATGTGCCACCACCGTTGGCGCAAGCCTGGTACGATCGCAATATTGAGCTCTGGGCGGTGGTCGTTGCTCCCTGGGTGTTGGTTCAGGACAGAATCAGCGCCGCCTTGCATTAATCCGGAACCAAAGAAGCCCTGATGAAGCTGCATTATTTTCACGGGCGTGGCCCGCTACGCGAACTGGTATTGACCCGTCGGGATCGGCGAGTAGAGCTGCACATAAAAAACGTCGGCGCTGAGATTTGGGCGCTGGTCGCCATGAGCGGCTCCGACGAGCACCAGCCCGAGCGCCATCGTTGCCAGGGCCCGTATCACAGTGCCGCTCAGGCCGAGGCCGCGTTGCGCGGAGTTGCGGGAGCCTTGCTGGGGGAAAGTTACGAAGCGCAGCCGAGCGAGCATGCGGTCTGGTCCGTCTCCGCCCAGCGGCTTGCCCGCACCATACGAAAAGACAGGGATGCCAATGCCGGCGATTATCAGTTTGATCCGGACCAGCACGAACCCATCGGCTAAGGCTTACCTTTAACACCTTCTCTACTATTGCTCCGAGGTTTCAATGCTAACCGGCGCCTTGCTGATTTTTGTGCCGTTGTTTGTGGGCTTTGCCATCGCGCTTGAGAATCGCAGCGTCATGACCGCGATACATCACAGTGTGGATGGGCTGGTCTACTTTATTCTGGGTCTGCTTGGCCTCGGGCTTGGTCAGATGGAAGGGCTATGGGAGCAGCTTGGGGGCATGGCCATACAGGTGCTGGTGCTGGCGTCCGGTTTGCTGGCGGCGAATATGGCGGGGCTGTGGCTCTGGCACCGCTGGCAACCGATGGAGATTGAGCAGCCGGATTCCGCAGGCAAGGCCAGCTACCAGCGCCTGTTTCTCGCCGCATTAAAGCCTCTGGGCGCGGTCGTTTCGGGCTTGCTTCTGGGGCACTTTGTGTTGCCGGAACTGCCCCTGGTGGAAGATGTCGCCACCTGGGCGCTGATGTTGCTGTTGTTTCTGATCGGCCTTCAGTTGCGCAATGCCGGCCTGTCCTTGCGGCGCCTGCTGCTGAACCGGCAGGGCATGGGAGTTGCCCTCAGCCTGGCGCTCAGCTCCCTGGTGGCCGGGGTGCTGGTCATGCCGATGCTGGCCTTGTCGTGGCATGACACCCTCGCGCTGGTCTCGGGCTTTGGCTGGTATTCGCTATCCGGAATTGTGGTAGGGGAAGCCTTGGGCCCGGCCTGGGGTGGGGTTGCCTTTCTGAATGATGTGCTGCGGGAAATTATTGCACTGGCGATTATCCCCCTGATCATCAGTCATCGGCCAGCCATGGCCATTGGCTATGGCGGCGCCACTGCCATGGATTTTACCTTGCCGATAATCCGCAGCAGCGGCGGGCTGGCCTGTGTGCCGGTCGCCATCGCTTCGGGTTTCGTGCTGTCGTTTATTTCGCCGGTGCTGATGGGCCTGTTCCTGTCTCTCGGCTAGTATGTCCAGTTCGGGGCAGACATGCCTCGAAACAGGCGGATTTCAGCACTTTATTTCATCTTGAAACCCTTGCCCTCCAGAAACGTTTTCATATGAGGGCGTAGTTTGGTGGTGAACAGTGGCTTTAGCTGTTCTGACCAGTTGGTTTCCTTGTTGCCGCCAGTGCGCGCCAGGTAGTAACTGCGCATGGTGTTGTCGAATTCGGCGACGAGTGCTTCGTCCTCGTCAGCCCGGTAAAAATCCTCCTTGAGAATTGACGCCAGCGGGAGACGGGGTTTGACTTCGGGAGTCTGGTCGGGATACCCAAGGCACATACCGAAAACCGGGTACACATGCTCCGGTAACCGCAGAATCTCACTGACCTCAGCGGGGTTGTTGCGAATGCCGCCGATGTAACACAGCCCCAAACCTTCGGATTCAGCCGCAATGGCGATATTCTGGGCCATCAAAGCGGTATCTACGCTGGCCACCAGAAAATGTTCCGTCATGCCACGCACCACGTCTGCTCCAGCCCTCTCGGCGGCTTTCGTGGAGCGCTTCATATCAGCGCAAAACACCAGGAAATCAGAACACTCCGCGACATGAGCCTGTCCACCAGCCAGTTCTGCCAGTTTCCCGCGGTTGCCCGGGTTAACCACATGAATAATCGAGTAGGCCTGGACATGGCTCGACGTGGCAGCGCTTTGGCCAGCACGGATTAATTCCTCAAACAGTTCGCGAGGAATTTTCTGCTCAGTGAACTTCCGGATGGAGCGGTGGGATTTGAGTAGTTCGATTGTCGGGTTCATGGAGCCTCGGTAGATTATGAGTAGATGTGGTCACTGTTGTTTCTTCAGCCAGAGAATAATGGCCGCCGGTATATGTACTACGCCAAACGCGTAGAGAAAAATAAACCAGGCGCCGCCTTCCTTATTCTCGGTATACACCGAGCCTATCGCCCAACCGAAGGCGATAGCGACGGCCAGCAATAGGCCATGCAGCAGCAGCGCTGACTCCTTTTATACGTCATTTCGATGTGTGGGACCGTTGCTTCGCTAACAGAAGTCTACGCGATGTCATGAAGATCGTCTTTATCCCTTCTTGGGCTTTAGAGGCAATGGAAGACACTCCTGGCGAGCTGCTGGGGGGCCTTGTCAATTATCGGCCGCCCCAGGAAAAGTGGCGTTAATTGAAGACACCTTCTTCGAGAAAGTTCAATACCCGTCCGTGAGACAGTGCCGCAGCGTGGCGCTGGTAACTGCTGCGAGCCCAGCAGTTGAAGCCGTGGTCGGCGCCGTCATAGGTGTGAATAATAACGTTCTCGTGCCCGCTGAATGCCTGTCGGGTCTGCTCGACGTGGTCAGCGGTGATGTGCTGGTCGTCGCTGGCGAAGTGAAACTGTACCGGCACCTTGAGGTGTTCAGCCTTGTCGAGGTGCCGTGCGATACCACCCGGGTAGAAACAGGCGGCGCGGTCAACCCCGGCCTCCAAAGCCGCCAGGTAGGCAAGAATGCCCCCCATGCAATAACCGATGGCGGCAATCTCACCTTCACACTCGGGCCTCTTACGCAGTGCTTCGGTAGCGTTGGTCAAGTCTGTGATGGCAATCTGAAAGTCGATCTCATTGACCAGTCGGAAAGCCTTCTGCATATCCTCGCCGTCGTAACCCAGTTCAACTCCGGGCTCCTGGCGCCAGAAAATATCCGGGGCCAGCACCACATACCCATCCATCGCATACTGCTTTGCTACCGCGCGGATGTGATGGTTAACCCCGAAGATTTCCTGAATCAGCAGGATTCCCGGGCCTTTACCGGCCGGAGGCAGTGCGAGATAGCCATTGAAGGTCTCGCCCTCATCGCTCGTGATATCGATCCAGCGGGTGATGACAGGTGGTTGGAACATAAGAATCTCCTTGTCAGAAGGTTGGATTACTGGCCGTGATAATACGCGTTATTTAAAATAAGCCTTGGCATTCACCGGTAGTTGACGTAGTGTGACCGCCGTAGGAAAGATTTAGCAAAGCATTTCACGAATAAGACGCTTCTCTGTTGTTGTTTGATAGTAGTGCGCCGTCCTGTTTTTGATTCCGCGTGTTTTTTGTTTCCGCACAACGCTGATCAGGCATCTTTTCGATGGTCTGGCGGCACATTAAATAATCGATTTCAGGATTTTATAGATGTCTACTACTACCGGTACTGTTAAGTTCTTCAACGAAGCAAAAGGCTTTGGCTTTATCACTCGCGAAAGCGGCCCAGACGTTTTTGTTCACTACAGCGCTATTCAAGGCGGCGGTTTCAAGACTCTGGCTGAAGGCCAGCAAGTCGACTTCACCGTCACCGAAGGCCAGAAAGGCCCTCAGGCGGAAAATGTTGTTGCTGTCTAAATAGCACGCAACACGCTTGAAAAAGACAGCTTCGGCTGTCTTTTTTTGTGGGCGTTTGTCAGCCACTCGGGCAACAGCCCGGTGCATTTGAGGCGTGGTCCGTTTATGATTCGGACTTTATTCATCAACAGGTTTTGCCATGCTGGGTAAGTCGTTGTCGGACAGTTGGGCGTTTTTCAGAATCCATGGTGTGGCGCTTGCCATGATCGTGCTGCCTATTGTGGCGCCAATCGAGATACTGATTTCGCTGTATCAGGGATTTGTGGTCAGTGATGAGTTTGTGCCCGCAGAGCAGGCCGTTCCGATGATCGTCAGCTTTCTGGCGTATCCGGTGTATTCGGTAGCCGTGGTGTTCTACATCGCTTCGGTTATTTCCGGCCAGTCCCGGAGTACCAGCGAGCTCTGGACCCTGGGCATCCGTTACTGGCAGCCGTTCATTATCCTGAGCCTGTTGGTAACTATCGCTGTGATGTTCGGGCTGTTCCTGTTGATCATACCGGGGGTGATCTTCGCGGTGCGAGTTGCATTTGCCGAATTCGAGCTGCTGTTGAATGACAGGAAGCCGATAGACGCTATCAAGATCGGCTGGGCGGGTACGCGGGAATATATGTGGGTGATACTGGGCGGGTATGCCGTTATCACTGTGGGCATCTACATTCCGCTGTATTTTCTCGGCGCTGCGTTTAATGAGGCCAGCAGTGTTCACGGCATCATGACGACGTTCATCAATATTGCTTACCAGTTCCTGGCGGTCTTCTACACCATATTCGCCTTTCGCGTGTATGACATTGCCCGCACAGAGACTCCTCGCCCGGCAGGCGCCGATACGCCGTAAACCGGCGCATCGGGTTCTGCCGGGCCGCTATTCCCTTCAGTTGAATTCAATCACCTGGCGGACGGCTTCGCCCGCGGCCAGGCGTTCAAAGCCTTCGTTGATCTGATCCAGAGTCAGGGTGTGGGTCAGTAGCTTGTCCACCGGCAATTTGCCCTGCTGGAACAGCGACACATAACGGGCGACATCCCGCACCGGCACACAACTGCCTACATAACTGCCTTTGAGAGTGCGTTCCTCTGCGACCAGGCTGACTTGCTGAATGGCCACTTTCTTTTCCGGATGGGCAAGCCCGCCCGTCACCGTGGTACCACCGCGGCGGGTTATCAGATAGGCAAATTCCAGAGCTTTTTCTGAGCCCGCCATTTCAATAGCGCAGTCTACCCCCCCATTGGTGAGGGCTTTGATCTTCTCGACACAGTCCGGATCTTTGCTGTTGAAGGCATGTGAAGCTCCCAGCTCCGTTGCCAGAGCGAGTTTGCTGTCATCCAGATCAATGGCGACAACTGCGCTGGCGCCCGCGACCAGGGCGCCAAGCACGCTGTTCAGGCCCACGCCGCCGAGGCCGATAACCGCGACCGTCTGCCCGGCCTTGATATTGGCCGAGTTAATCACCGCGCCGACGCCCGTCAGCACGGCACAACCAAACAGGGCGGCATGATGGAAAGGCAAAGCCGGGTCGATCTTGACCAGGGAATCGCGGGAAACCACGGCATGATCGGCGAATGCCGAAACCCCAAGATGATGATTCACCGGCGTTCCGTCAGCGCGATGCAGGCGGTGTTCGCCACTCACCAGGGTGCCGGCGTTATTGGTCTTGGCCGCGGGCTCGCACAGCGCAGGCCGACCCTCGGCGCAGGGTGAGCAATGGCCGCAGCTGGGCACGAACACCGCCACCACGTGGTCGCCTTCCTTGAGGTCACGAACGCCGCTGCCCACCGCCTTGACGATGCCCGCCGCTTCATGGCCCAGGGCCATCGGTACCGGCCGGGGGCGATTGCCGTCAATCACTGACAGGTCCGAATGACAAAGTCCGGCGGCCTTGATCTGGACCAGTACTTCGTGGTCGCCGGGTGGGTCCAGTTCCAGTTCTTCAATAACCAGAGGGCGGGTGTCCTGGAATGGCCGCTCCGCACCAATCGACTGTAAAACTGCTGCACGAATCTTCATC
>JBDNIR010000526.1:0-5058 GCA_041688195.1 Marinobacter sp. | reverse complement strand
GGCACAACGAAAAGTGTTTGCCGACGCGTAGCGTCAAGGCTGTATTGTCGACAGAAGCCCTGAGTAACCGCAGGCCTTTCTATTTTTCCCTGTGTCTTTTCGGATAAAAGATAGGTAGCTGATAAGGAGCCCTTATCGGTTTCGAAAAACATATAATGATCAATTAGTTAAATTTTCAAATTTCCCGCTTTGGAAAGGCTGTTCTCAAAAAATCGCGGGTATTATCGGGCGAGACGTGTTTCCAGCTTTGGAAACAGAATCTGGTCACTTTCCAACGTTGGAAAAATACTTTCCAGCTGCTCCCACCGACCCACTATACGGACAAAAAAATTGAACTGTTAAGCAGCGATAAAGACCGCTGGGCGGCCGGAGCCGAATGGCAATACCGTTTTTAACGACTCTAATCCTAGGTTCATAGAATAGGTGCAGCACTTTAGATCAAGCGCGCATGGAGAAAAAAGTTGTCGCGTGCCGGGGGCCGATTTCGCCTACTCGAAAATCCCATGGATACTATAAATTGAGTCTTAAGAAAACGCTTATAAAAAGCTTCATGGGCGCGGGAGTAATGAAGCTCCTCTCCATACCCGTTGGTTTAGCAACTAGCATAATTCTGGCCCGCACACTCGGGCCAGAAGGGTTCGGCCAGTATGCGTTTATCATGGCGTTGATACCCTTAATTGCGCTACCGGTAAGTGGCGGGTTGCCTCAGCTTCTCACTAGAGAGATAGCAATATTTTCCCTTTCTAGAGATTGGGCACTGTACAAAGGCGTATTGAGGGCGTCGCATGGCTTGGTACTAATAGTTGCCTTCAGCATACTCATAGCCTTCTGGGCCTTTGGTGTTGGCTTACACATAATTCCGACGGAGGGCAAGTGGGATCTGTTACCAATTGCCCTCCTGATCATTCCTTTGGCTGGTCTGGCAGCTGTTAGAACAGGAACTATAAAAGGCTTGGGTATGCCAGCTTATGCTGAGATTCCCGGGCAGTTAATTCAACCAGCAGTGATGCTGGTTCTATTCGGAACTTTGGCCTGGCTTCAGGTTCTTGACGCAAAATCAGCTATCTTGGTACAAGTTTCCGGTGCCGGGTTGGTGTTCCTTCTGGCTAGCTGGATGTTCTTTAAAGTGCAGCCTAGTGAAGCAAAGGGAGTAAAACCTGCTTATCGCCTGAAGAATTGGAAGAATGCTCTATTTCCTTTCAGCTTACTTGCAATGGTCAGCGCATTTAACGTTCAGATTGGCGTTATTGCTCTTGGGTTTCTCAGTACTGATGAGCAAGTCGCCGCGATGCGGGTAGCTGAGCGGGGCGGGCAGTTTGTGGCGATGTCACTGACGCTCGTTAACATGGTGATTGCACCTTATATCGTCCGAGCTCATCGAGATGGGGACAGAAACCTGCTTCAGAAGCTTGCCAGAAAGTCCGCCCGTGGGAGCTTTTTGATAGCCCTTCCGGTTGTGCTAATTCTCGTAGTCGGAGGGGGGCCTCTCATCCGGCTCGCATTCGGCGGAGAGTACGCCCAGTTATCTTACTGGCCAGTAGTTATCGTCGCGCTTGGGCAGCTTTTAAATGTGTTTTTCGGTTCGGTCGGTTATATTTTATCGATGAGCGGATATGAAAAAGATACATTAAAGGGCCACGTACTAGGAGTTTTTATAAATCTTAGCTTGTGTCTGATTTTGATTCCTATTTATGGTGCGCTGGGTGCCGCTATGGCCGTTTCGGTTGGCGTAATGGCGTGGAATTGCATGTTGTCAATTCTGGTATGGAAGCGAATAGGAATTAAATCATCAGCTTTTTAATGTAGTGCTATTCAACCATATTTTTTGCTAGGTTTGGGTTTTAAAATGTTAAAAAAAATATACGGAAAAGTGAGCGGCATTTATAATCAAGCAGTTTTTCCATATACTCGAGCAAGTCTAAAAAAAAAGATTGTTTTTATTCATATTCCTAAAGCTGCGGGTACAGCAGTAAGAGTTGCTTTAGGTGAGCCAGAAACAGGTCGCCGTCATCTTCCCTGGTGGGTCTATCAGCAAGCTTCACCGAAAAAATTTGAAGAGTTTTATAAATTTGCCTTTGTAAGAAACCCGATCGATCGCGTTTTGTCTGGATACAACTATCTTAGGTCAGGTGGGAATCAGATGGGAGATATTTCTGTGGCGAAATATCTATCCAGGTACAATAGTTTTCATGATTTTATAAAGTTTGAGTTACTAACAGGTAGCATGATCTATCATCCTATATTTTGTCCCCAGAGTTGGTACCTGTGTGATTGGCAAGGTGAGATTAAAGTCGATTTTCTAGGGAAATTTGAGACGATTAATAAAGACTTTGAAAATATAGCGCAGGCTATTGGTCTCGCAAATTTCGATCGACTTCCGGTAATAAACAAATCTTTGAGGAAGGCCGATCTTGTTGATGATGACTCGAAAAGGCGTATTTTTGATATATATAAGCATGACTTTGAAATGTTCGGTTACTGATTTTTAAATATAATCGGTTTGCCTTCTATCTTGGACGAAAAGGGGTTCAAGACCAATGTGGTTCCTCATGTTAATCAGAGTAAAAGAGATCGAAGAGGTTCAGGCCTTACGAATCGGCTATATCTTCTGCTAATAGAATGTATAAATCGGACTTTTATAATTTGGGTTATGATCCTAAAGGTCCGTCGTACAAGAACGAATTTCATCGAGAAGTTGACATCCTATCTCTACTGGACGTTGTACGAGGAAGCCTCAGTGGTTCGTAAAGATTATGTTGTAATCTTCGGTGGGGGGAGGGGGTTGTCTTAGCCCGGTCAATGTTCCGAGAAGAAGATACTTTCGATGAACGTTTCCTCACGGTCGCACCGACAGCCGATGACCTGTGGTATTCGAAACTGCTTAGCAGGAACGGCACGCCTGTCCGGGTTTTGTTCCCCAGCACACATGATTCTCGATGCCAACGTTAATGAATTTTTAAAATTGCTAAAGGTATGTTCCTCCTATGTCCCTGATCGTATCATTAACGTCAACATCAGCTCGGTTGACAGTTTTGCGGCACACGTTAATTTCCCTTGTTGAGCAGAACCATAAGCCTGATCGTATTGTTCTTTGTATATCTAAAGAACCATATCTTATCGATGAAGGAATCAACGCGCTGCCAGAATGGCTACACGCAATGATCGAACGTGATGAAATAGAACTCAGCTGGGTCAAAAATATCGGCCCTTACAGGAAGTTGATACCGGTATATCAACAGGCATCAGATGACGACTGGATCGTGACCTGTGATGACGATGTTATATATGGCCCAAATTGGTTATCTTCACTTGTTTTGTCAGGCCAGGAGTATCCCTCTGCAATTGTGTGTGGTAGAGCACGTCGCCCTGCGGTAAACCCTTGGGGGCGCAGGCAAAGCTACCTGAATTGGCAGCTTGTTTCTCCAGGTTCCCGTGGTACGGAGCTTTTACCGACTGGAGTGGCGGGTGTTCTGTATAGGAAGCCGCTCTTAGATCGCGGAATCATGAGCAGTGATGATTTTATGGAGTTGGCGCCGAAGCAGGACGATCTCTGGTTTCATCTGGCACGGCAAAGAGCTGGCGTAGAGGTTGTGGTCTCGCAGGAAGCGGGGGAGCATATATATCCGATAGAAGCCCCGGGAGCCTTGTCCGCAACTAATGCATCTTCAAAGGTTTCTAGCTGGGACAATTTATTTTCAGCTTTGATTGATCGGCTAATGTTGAAATTTAGGGCGTACATTGGCATGTCTGTATGTGATAACGATATTGTTATTGAAAGATTAAAGCGTTATAGGGGGACAGCGAGGGTATATACAACAAAGGACTCCTTAAACTCTGCCGAATAATATTGCATCCGGCGCGCTATTATGACTAATCTGAAAATTTATTATCCCTGAGGATTTACGCAGTTTATAAGGATGTAATCTACTAAGCGGTATCTGCAATTGCGGATATAGATGCCTCAACCATGGCAAACAAAGTTTAAAATAGTGTTTATGCATATATACGATGTATTCAACGGCGATGCCGACGGCATCTGCGCCCTTATTCAGTTGCGACTGGCAGAGCCTGCTACGACCAAGCTGATTACCGGCGTAAAGCGCAATATCTCGTTGGCACGGCAGGTGCCCACAACAGAACCCGCTCGGGTAAATATTTTGGATATCAGCTTAGACAAAAACCGCGAAGCGGTGGATATGCTGTTGGCGGCTCGTTCTTCAGTATTTTACGTCGACCATCACTACCCTGGTGAGCAGCTGCCGCAGGCAGAAGGTTTTACCGCCCTGATTGATACCCAGGCTACCACCTGTACTGCGTTGTTGATGGATCAGTACCTGGGAGGGCGCTTTCATCACTGGGCCATTACCGCGGCTTTTGGCGACAATCTTGGAGCCGTGGGCGAAGAACTAGCTCAGAAGGCTGGTTTGAGCGCGGAGCAAACCGAAGCACTGAGAGTATTGGGTGTGTGCATTAACTACAACGGCTACGGCTCCTCGACGGAGGATTTGCGTTTTCACCCGGCGGATTTGTATCGGGAGTTTTTGGCTTTCGCGAACCCGCTGGATTTAATTGCCTCCCAGTCCGTCGCCTTGCAGAAGCTACTCGATGGCTATAAAGCCGATATGACAAAAGGTCTGTCAGCCCCGGTGCGGGAGGAAACAGCGACGTCGCTGGTGGTTAAATTGCCAGATGAACCCTGGGCTCGGCGGGTAAGTGGCGTGCTGGGCAACGAGCTGGCCAATCGTAACCCGGATAAGGCCTGTGGCATCGTTACCGAGAACGCCGATAGTAGCTATTTAGTGAGTATCCGCGCCCCATTGAATAATCGCACCGGTGCCGATGAGGTAGCTCGTAAGTTCCCTACAGGAGGCGGTCGAAAGGCAGCAGCCGGAATTAACGAGTTGCCGGCAGATCAGCTAGAAGCATTCTTAAGCACAATGGCGAACTTCTGGTTTTAGCCCCCCCTGTGTGTCAACCTGAATCCATACACTTGCTCTATGAGTTAACATAGATTTCAGGGCGCGGATTGAGGAGCCAATGTTATGCCAAAACCCGAGT
>JBDNIR010000525.1:0-1126 GCA_041688195.1 Marinobacter sp. | reverse complement strand
GGCCGCAACTGCTCCGGCAGTAAAGGTGAAGACTTGATTCTGCCGGTTCCTGTCGGCACCACCGTGGTCGATGTGGACACCCACGAGGTGTTGGGAGATCTTGCCCATGCTGGCGATCGGCTGAAAGTTGCCCAGGGCGGCTTCCACGGACTGGGCAATACCCGTTTTAAATCGTCTGTGAACCGCGCGCCGCGCCAGACTTCCAAGGGCTCAGAGGGTGAATTCCGCAATCTGCGTCTTGAGCTGAAGGTGGTCGCCGACGTGGGTTTGTTAGGTATGCCAAACGCCGGTAAATCAACGTTCATCCGTTCGGTGTCTGCTGCCCGCCCCAAGGTGGCCGACTATCCGTTCACCACCCTGGTGCCCAATCTGGGTGTGGTGAGTGTACAGGCCCACCAGAGCTTTGTGGTGGCGGATATTCCCGGCCTGATAGAAGGTGCGGCTGAAGGTGCAGGGCTGGGCATCCGGTTCCTGAAACACCTGGTGCGCACCCGCCTGCTGCTCCATCTGGTTGATGTTGCTCCGTATGATGGATCATCGCCTGCAGACAACGTGCGCGCTATTGATCATGAGCTTGAAAAGTTCAGCGAGACTTTATCCACCCGTGATCGTTGGCTGGTGCTGAATAAAGTCGATATGGTCTCGGAAGATGAGCGTGAGGCGCATTGCAGGGCCATTGTTGACCAGCTCGGTTGGGACGGCCCGGTTTTTCAGATTTCAGCGCTTAGCGGGGAAGGCACGAAACCTTTGGCGCAAGCAGTTATGCGATGGATTGAGCTCCGCGCAGAAGAGGAAGTCGAGAATCCAGAAGTAGCGGCAGCAGAGGCCGAGCGCCGGCGCCGCATGGATGAAGAGGCCAGGGCTCAGATTGAGGCCGAAAAACAGGCAAGGCGCGAAGCCCGCAAGAATAGCGGGAGCGATGACGATTTTGACGATGACGATGACGATGATTATGATGTCGAGGTCGTTTACGCCCCCGAGTAAAAGCGGTAAGACCGTCGGTAAGATTGCAAATAACATGAGCCTGATATGACTGAACGCCCGCAACTGACCCGTGCCCGCCGTCTGGTGATAAAAATCGGCAGCGCCTTGCTGACTAACGACGGCAAAGGCCTCGATGCTGACG
>JBDNIR010000524.1:0-3843 GCA_041688195.1 Marinobacter sp. | reverse complement strand
CCAACGCCTGATTTTCTGGTTTCCACCGGAGATGTGGTGGCTGTCTTTGCCACGCCCTCGGTGTTGCTGGACCTCGGCAAAGCCCTCACTGGCCGAGACACACCCAAACATCTTGCCGAGCGCGCATTTTTCGGGGATTTCGTGCTCAATGGCGATGCTTTACTAGGCGATGTCGAGCAGGTTTACGGTATCGAGTTTGATGAGCTGCCTCCTGAGCTGTCCCTGGCGGAATGCTTTGCCCGCCGTACCAAAGGCCACCCGGTGGTGGGAGACAAAGTAGTGCTCGGCCCGGTCACTTTGGTGGCCCGGGCAACCGACGCGGATCAGGTCACCAAAGTGGGACTCAAAATGGCGGATGACAAGAAACCCTGACATTCAGGGGATCAGTTTCACGAACCGACAACATTCGTAACACAGTGCTGGTTCGCGTAATCCGCCAGCTATGCTATAACCTCACGTAAACTATGATTAATCATTGGTAAGTTATGCTTTGTAAAATTAATTCTTTAGTCTTATTGCCCAGCCTGTCGCTGATGCTAATGAGCCTATTCATTTTCCCGGCCATGGCCTCAGATATGCCTGTTCGGGCGATGGGTGAAATGCCACTGGTCAGTCAGGTGCTTGTGCGCAAAGAAGAGCGCCGGCTTTATCTGATGTCCGGTGATGAGATCGTTCGCAGCTACCGTATCGGGCTGGGCGAAAACCCGACCGGGCACAAACTCTTTGAAGGCGATGAACGCACCCCGGAAGGCCAGTACACCCTGGACTGGCGCAACCCCAACAGTGACTTCTACAAGTCCATCCACGTGTCCTATCCTAACAACCAGGACCGCGAGATGGCCGAAGTTTGGGGCCTGGATCCAGGCGGGAGCATCATGATTCACGGGCTTCCCAATGATGCCGGCGAATGGGCCTTTGCTTTCATCGGGCTGGACTGGACCAACGGTTGCATTGCCGTTAGCAATGAAGAAATGGATGAGATCTGGCAGTTGGTGAATGACGGCACACCCATTCACATCCTACCCTGACGCTTGAGTCCGGACTGACCAAAATCTGGAGTTGGACAAATGAATCCAATCTGCGTTCCCTTACGTTTATGTAATCAGCTACGAAGTTTTACGTATCCGTAGTTAACATTTTCTTTCATAGTGTTTTACACTGTCTAACGATTCCGATGGCGTTTGCTTATCGGACGCTTGTTGACAGGATGTTGGCACCAAAAGACTTCTGCATCACAGGAAGTAAAACGACTAATAAGGGGATTTGAACATGCGTAAGTTAACGATCGCAGGGTTTGCACTGGCTACAGTTCTGACTGCAGGCTGTGCCACTACAGACCAAGGCGCCATTGATGAGGCTTCTGCAACTGCTACTTCTGCAGAGCAAACTGCAGATAACGCCATGAGCACTGCTAACACTGCCCAAAGCCGTGCTAATGCTGCCATGCAAAAAGCAGACGAAGCTCTGGCCGCAGCTAAAGCTGCTCAAAGATCTGCTGACGAAGCAAACGAGCGCGCACGTCGCATGCTTGAGCGTTCAAGCCAGAAGTAATCTGGTTTAAAGCTGGAAAAGGCCGGTGCGACCGGCCTTTTTTATGGCTGACGTTCAGAAAACCCCGGACAAGAGCTAACCGTCTTTTTTATCTGGACCTTTCGGGGTCATAAAAGACTGGATCATATCGACCGGCAGCGGGAATACAATGGTTGATGTATTGCCGTTACTCATGTCTGCCAGGGTCTGGAGGTAACGCAACTGCATTGCGCCGGGGTTGGCAGACATCACCTGGGCTGCCTCAAGCAGTTTTCCCGAAGCCTGCAGTTCACCCTCAGCATGAATAACCTTGGCCCGGCGTTCACGCTCTGCTTCAGCCTGCCGTGCAATTGCACGAATCATTGATTCGTTGAGATCCACATGTTTGATCTCTACATTGGCTACCTTAATACCCCATTCCTCGGTCTGGGCATCAATGATTTCCTGGATATCCGAATTAAGCTTGTCACGCTCCGACAGCATCTCGTCAAGGTCGTGCTTCCCCAATACGGACCTCAGTGTGGTTTGCGCAAACTGACTGGTTGCCGAGCCAAAGTCCTCTACCCTGATAATAGCTCGCTCGGGGTCCACAACCCGGAAATACAGCACTGCATTTACCCGAACCGTTACATTGTCCTTCGAGATCACATCCTGGCCCGGGACATCCAGCGTGATAACCCGCAGGTCCACTCGCGTCATTTGCTGGATACCCGGGATCACAAAGATCAGACCCGGACCCTTGACGCCCTGGAAACGACCCAGGAAGAAAAGCACACCCCGCTCATACTCCGGCAGAATGCGAATTGCTGCCCCGAGGATCAGCAGCAGAATGACCACTGGCGCAAGATAAGGAATCAGCCCACCCATTTCGAATGCTCCTTTGTTGTAAACCCTGTGAGTTATCTCAGGGCATGAATGCCTTAGCAAACCGGATCGTCTAGGCCGGACGCTCACCGGGAGCCGACTGATCGAGCCTGACTTTCACGGTCAGGCCATCAACGTCAACCACCTGCAACAAACTGCCTTGCGACGCCGGAGTACTACTGGTCGCTTTCCAGCGCTCGCCGGCCAGGCGCACATGCCCGGCAAAGTGGTCGTTCCGGGGAACGAAGGTATCCAGTGCGACAGCGGATTCGTGCAGGGTTTGCTCGATACCGCTGACTGGAGCCCGTTTCCGGAGCCCGACAAAACGTGTAATGGTCCACAGGAT
The DNA here is from genome assembly GCA_041688195.1 of Marinobacter sp. Classification (GTDB taxonomy): domain Bacteria; phylum Pseudomonadota; class Gammaproteobacteria; order Pseudomonadales; family Oleiphilaceae; genus Marinobacter. Next base: position 1,103 of record JBDNIR010000524.1, on the reverse strand, counting down.
GAAGCCACCGGCCACCGCAGCAGTACCACCAATCACCGGTAGCGAGATACGCTGATTGCTGCCGTCCATCAAGATGATTGAGCCGACCACGAAGGCGACCACCCCGCCAATCCCCAGCACGCCGAAGCTGGGCATAAAGGCTTCACCCACAATGAAGGCAAGCCCCAGAAAGATCAGAGCCAAGCCCGCGTAATTGACAGAAAGTATCTGAAAAGCAAACAGCGCAAGCACCAGACAAATAGCGCCAATAACACCCGGGAACAAATTACCGGGACTTGCCAGCTCAAAGATGAGGCCGTAAAATCCGATGATCATCAGAAAATAGGCCACGTTGGGATCGGTGATCACCGACAGCAGTCGGGTTCGCCAGTCGGGTTCCGCGCGGGTCAAAACCAGGCCACTGGTGTTGAGGGTCCGAGGGCCGCTTGCCATCGTCACGGTGCGTCCGTCCAACTGGCCAAGCAGATCGTCCAGATCGGTGGCGATCACTTCAATTACGTTCTTTTCCAGCGCTTCGCTAGCGCCAAGATTCACGGCTTCCCGCACGGCCTGTTCTGCCCAATCAGCATTGCGGCCATGGCGCTCAGCCAGCTCACGGATATAACTGACCGCATCCTCGAGGACCTTTCGCTCCATGGCGGAGCCGCCCCGGCGTTTTTCGTTATCATCACCGGAAGCGTTTTGCTCCGACGAGCCCTTGTCTTCGCCTTCAGGCTCAGCGTTATCGTCCGGCGCGCCGGGTAGCCCACCCATTTGTACCGGCGTGGCGGAGCCCAGATGGGTCGCAGGCGACATAGCAGCCACATGGCTGCCATAGAGAATATAGGTGCCCGCACTGGCTGCACGGGCGCCTTGGGGAGTCACGTAGGTGATAACGGGAACAGGAGATGAGAGGATGGACTTTATCAGGGTGCGGGTGGACGCCATCAAGCCACCCGGGGTATCAATCTGGAGGATAACGATCTCAGCACCCTCCTCATCAGCGCGCTGCAGGCCCCGCACCACATAGTCCATAGTTGCTGGCCCGATGGCTCCGTCGATGGTGAGCACCAGCCCGTTTCCACCGCTGCTATCCTGAGCCACCACCAAGTTGGTCAGGCCTG
>JBDNIR010000523.1:0-2528 GCA_041688195.1 Marinobacter sp. | reverse complement strand
CAGGCGCTCGAAGATTTCAGTACGCTTCTGTTTGTTCATGGCGTTGTTACCTTCAAGAGACGTGGCCGGTTACCCGTATCCGTTTGCTTCCAGATGCAATCGGCTGTTGCGCATTTGCCTGTCGCCGGGCCTTGATACGGCGGTCGATGCCGTTCTTGATGGCAATGAGCAAGCCGAGGCCAACAAAGGCCCCGGGTGGCAAAACCATGAACAACATGTCGGGGTACTGATCGAAGGGTCGGATAACCCAGTCGGCCGCCACCGGGCCCATCAGCAGATCCATGCTGGCGAACAGCGTGCCCTGGCCAAGCAGTTCGCGGAGGCCCCCAAGTACGATCAATACCAGTAAAAAGCCGATGCCCATCATGGTGCCATCCAGAATGGCGGGGCCGGGCGCGTTCTTGGAGGCAAAGGCATCGGCACGGCCCAGAATGGCGCAGTTCGTCACGATCAGCGGTATGAAGATGCCAAGGATTTGGTAAAGCTCATAGGCGTAGGCCTGCATCAACAGTTCCGCGCAGGTTACGTAGGAGGCGATGATCATGACGAAGGCCGGCAGCCTGACGGACTCCTGTACAAAATTGCGTATTAGCGACACCGCAAGGTTGGAGCCGATCAGAACCATCAGGGTGGCGAGCCCGAGCCCGATAGCGTTGACCACGGTGCTGGTGACAGCCAACAGTGGACAGAGGCCAAGCACTTGCACCAATGCCGGGTTGTTGGTCCAGAGGCCATCTTTGATGATCTCAGAGCTGGTTTTTGTTGCCATTAAATTGCCCATATTCCGTAGTCGGTTAGACGTCGTCACGCAGAAGCGTTTGCTGATGATCCCGAACATAGTCCAGCGTCTGGCGAACAGCACGCACGACTGCCCGGGGTGTGATGGTGGCTCCGGTAAACTGGTCGAACACACCGCCATCCTTGACCACCGCCCACTCTTCCTGCTCGGGCTCACCCAGGGAGCGACCGTTGAAGGACAGAATCCAGTTGGATTTCCGGAGTTCAATCTTATCCCCAAGGCCGGGTGTTTCACGGTGTGACGTTACTCGTACCCCCAGCACGGCACCCTGCGGATCAACACCGACCAATAGTCGGATATTTCCGGAGTAGCCATCGGTAGCAGTCACCGGAATGATAACCCCGGCAGGCTCGCCAGCCTTGCGCGCGACCCAGGCATCAACAGCTTCCTGGTTGCCCAGGCGTGGGTCCGGGGCCAGTTCGACGGTATCCGCCAGCAGGTCATTATCGTGTTGTTGCTCAGGGATAATTTCAAACAGGGCCGCGGCTTCTGCCCGGCGAATCTGGTCGGCAATGCGTTCGGCAGTGACGACTTGGGTGATAGCGATCACACCGGCGGTAATCACCGCGAAAATCCCGAGGCCGATGGCATTACGTGCTATGGACTGTCTGATTGCTGCCATGGTTATGCCGAATTCTTGCGAGTAATGCCACGGCGAGCCTTGCGATGGCCGTAAGTGCGGGGCGGCGTGTAATGATCGATGAAGGGTACAGCAAAGTTCATCAGCAGTACCGCGAAGGCGACCGCATCGGGGTAGCTTCCCCAGGTACGGATGACATACAGCAGCAATCCGATACCGGAACCGTAGATCAGTTTGCCCTGATGGCTGGTGGCGGCAGAGACCGGGTCCGTCGCTATAAAAAATGCCCCCAGCATCGTGGCGCCAGCCAGCATATGCAGAGATAACGGTGCATAAAGATCCTGATTGCTGCCGAATGCCATGCTCATAATGGCAAGCGCGGCCAGGACGCTGACCGGAATATGCCAGGTGATGATCTTCAGGTAGAGCAGAGCCAGGCCGCCAGCCAGAAACGCCAGGTTAACCCATTCCCAGCCCTTGGCCACGGCCTCACCGAAACTGGGGTGCTGGCGCACTTCTTCCGCCACTAGCGCGCCGATTTCGTGTTTATACACGTCCAGGGGCGTGGCCATGGTGTAGGCGTCAATGGCGGTTTGTTTGCCGGCGGCAATAATGCCGAGTGTTTCGAAGAAGCCGGGAGCGCCATGCAGGAGGCCTGCGGGTGCGGCCCAGTTTGTGGTCAGGGCAACGGGAAACGAAACCAGCACCAGCGCATAACCTACCATCGCCGGATTGAAGGGGTTGGAGCCGAGGCCCCCGTAGAGCTGCTTGGCCATCACAATGGCCGTAATAACGGCAACTGCCGACACCCACCAGGGTGTGAACGGTGGCAAGGCGAGCCCGAGGAGCAGGCCGGTGAGGGCAGCGGTGTTGTCTGACAGATAAAACGCCAGGGGACGTTGGCGGAGCTTGAGAACAGCCGCTTCCGCGCCTGCGGCCAGGGCAATACACCACACCACATTGATCAGGTTGCCCCAGCCAAAGAAAACGGTTTGCGCGGCCAGGCCCGGGAGGGTCGCGAGCATCACCCACAGCATGACGCGAGCGGTTGAGCGGGCGCCGCGAGTGTGAGGTGACGATTGTTGCCGTAGTGTCATCAGTGTTGCCGTTACATCCTGCTGAATCCGGAATTACCCGGACGTATGTGTG
>JBDNIR010000122.1:0-3719 GCA_041688195.1 Marinobacter sp. | reverse complement strand
GGAACTGACCGTCACCGAAAACATACTGATGCCGGCCTGGGCGAACAAACTCAAGGACGGTGAAGAGCGACTGAAGTGGATTTACTCCCTGATGCCGGAGATCGCCGATTTCGGAGAGCGCAGGGCCCTGCAACTTTCCGGCGGTCAGCAGAAACTGGTCGCCCTGGGCCGCGCCCTGATACCGAGCCGGGAGCTGATCCTGCTGGACGAGCCGTTCGAAGGGGTCGCGCCGGTACTGGCCCAGCGGCTGTCTTCCGTGATTGCAGACCTGCGTGGGGAAGGCCTGACGGTATTGATCGCAGAGTCGGACGACGCCCACTCGGCGGATCTGGTAGACAGCACTTGGCGAATCGAACGCGGTTCCGTTTCGGCGGGTCGTGAACATACGCCGGTATCGGTGGACTAAATAATCGAACAAAGATTGATCAAGGAGAAAATCAGTGAAAATTCGTGCAGCCGTTCTACAAACCATTGGTGCGAAACGCCCTTATCAGGACACCAAACCGCTCATCATTGAAGAACTGGAACTGGACCCGCCCGGAGATAATGAAGTATTGGTCCAGATCAAGGCCGCTGGCCTGTGCCACTCCGACCTGTCGGTGATCGACGGTAACCGCCCGCGCCCTGTGCCCATGGCCCTGGGCCACGAAGCGGCCGGTATTGTGAAATCGGTCGGCAGCGGGGTCCGCGACCTGCAACAAGGTGATCATGTGGTCGCCGTATTCGTTCCCAGCTGTGGCCACTGCGCGCCCTGCGCGGAAGGCCGGCCTGCCCTGTGCGAGCCGGCAGCGAAAACCAACAACGCCGGCACCCTGGTCTGTGGCGAACATCGCCTGCACCGAGCAGATGGCACCGCCGTCAATCATCATCTGGGGGTTTCCGCCTTTGCCGACCATGCGGTGGTGTCACGGGACTCCCTGGTCAAAATCGATCCGGCACTGCCCATGCATCACGCGGCCCTGTTCGGCTGTGCGGTACTGACCGGCGTCGGTGCCGCCATCAACTCCGCCGACATCAGGGCCGGTCAGACCGTGGCCGTCATCGGCCTCGGAGGTGTAGGCCTGAACAGCGTACTGGGCGCTCTGGTCGCTGGTGCCGGAGAGGTGATTGCGATCGACCTGGACGACAGCAAGCTCGCGCTGGCGAAGGAACTGGGCGCCACCCACATGTTCAACTCCGGCGAAGAAGGGTGCATCGACAAGATCAAGACCCTAACCAACGGCGGTGTTGACTGCGCCATCGAAATGGCCGGCTCCGAAAAGGCCCTGGAGTTCGCCTACCAGATCACCCGCCGTGGTGGCACCACCGTCACCGGCGGCCTGGCCCATCCGGAAAAGAAAGTTGCCATCCAGCAGGTCAGTCTGGTTGCCGAGGAACGGACCCTGAAAGGCAGCTACGTGGGCAGTTGCGTGCCCGTACGTGATGTCGCCCGCTACGTCACCCTGTTTCGTCAGGGCAAGCTGCCGGTGGACAAACTGCTCAGCGGCACCCTGACGCTGGATCAGATTAACGCAGGATTTGAAAACCTGGCCGCCGGCAAGGCTGTCCGCCAGGTTGTCCTGTTTGAATAGAGCGAAGGGCCGAATCCTGTTTCCCGGGATAACGTCCGAATCGACTCTCTTTTATCGGAGAAAACTATGTCTTTGCAGCTGAATAATCCGGCGCTCCTTCGCGAGCGCGCTTATATCAACGGACAATGGGTCTCAGCCCGTTCCGGTCAGAGTTTCACCGTCAGTAATCCGGCCAATGGTGAACTTCTGGCCAGCGTGCCCAACATGGATGGCGACGACACCCAACGGGCCATTGAGGCCGCCGAAGCCGCCTTGCCAGCCTGGCGCAGTACTCCGGCCAAGGAGCGCGCCACGATTCTTCGTAAGTGGTTCAACCTCCTGCTCGACAATCAGGAAGACCTGGCGCGCCTGATGACAGCCGAACAGGGTAAGCCGCTGGCGGAATCCAGAGGTGAAGTCGCCTATGGGGCCAGCTTCATCGAATGGTTTGGCGAGGAGGCAAAGCGTGCCTATGGCGAGGTGATTCCCGGTCATGGCAAAGACAAGCGCCTCGTGGTGATCAAACAGCCCGTCGGTGTTGTTGCGGCGATTACTCCGTGGAACTTTCCGATTGCCATGATCACCCGCAAAGTTGCACCGGCCCTGGCAGCGGGATGCCCGGTTGTGGTCAAACCGGCGGAAGACACACCGCTCTCGGCCCTGGCTATCACCGTACTGGCGGAGCAAGCCGGCATACCGGCCGGGCTGATCAACATCATCACCTGCTCGAAGGAGCATGCGTCTGCCGTCGGCGATGAACTGACCGGGAACCCCGGCGTGCGTAAGATGTCATTTACCGGATCCACCCCCGTCGGCAAACTTCTCATGCGCCAAGCCAGCGAAACGGTCAAGAAAGTCAGCCTTGAACTGGGTGGGAACGCACCGTTCATTGTTTTTGACGACGCTGATCTCGATGCCGCGGTCGCGGGCCTTATGGCGTGCAAATACCGCAACACCGGCCAGACCTGTGTTTGCGCTAATCGGGTCTACGTTCAATCCGGTGTGTATGACGCGTTCGTCGAAAAGCTCACGGTCGCCGTTGGCATGCTGGTGGTGGGTGCCGGCCTTGAGGGTGAAACTCACCAGGGACCGCTCATTAACCCCGCGGCACTGGAGAAAGTGAAACGCCATATTGCCGATGCCACCTCGAAGGGCGCTGAAATCGCTCTGGGCGGGAAACCCCATGCCCTCGGGGGCACCTTCTTCGAGCCCACCATTCTCACCGGTGCTACCCATGACATGCAGATCGCCAGCGAGGAAACGTTCGGCCCGGTGGCACCGCTGTTTCGTTTCGAAACCGACGATGAGGCGATCGCCCTGGCCAATGATTCCGAATTCGGGCTCGCGGCTTACTTCTACAGCACCAACATTCACCGCGTCTGGCATGTGGCCGAGGCGCTGGAGGCCGGCATGATCGGCGTCAATGAAGGGATCATTTCCACGGAAATGGCGCCCTTCGGGGGAATCAAGGAAAGCGGTCTCGGCCGGGAAGGTTCCCGCCACGGTCTGGACGAGTACATGGAACTCAAGTACCTGTGTCTCGGCGGTATGCGATAAAGTTATACACCCCTCGGTTGTTCTCCGTCGCGGCTTCGCGCCAGGACCGCGACAGGACAACCCGGCTTAAGGCATTTTCAGGAGCCCGACAGTGCAACGCGAAGACTTCACCGTTTTTTACCCCGTCACCACGCGATGGATGGACAACGATGTGTATGGGCACGTCAACAATGTCACTTACTACTCCTACTTTGACTCCGCCATAAACCGGTATCTGATTGAAGACGGAGGCCTGGATATCCACAACGCCCCCATAGTTGGATATATCGTCAGCTCAAACTGTCAGTTCCGTAAACCGGTAGCCTATCCTGAGGCCATCGAGTCAGGACTCCGTGTGGTAAAAATCGGCGGTAGTTCGGTGACCTACGAGGTTGGCATTTTCAGAGCAAGCGATCCCGAAGCGGCCGCGTTCGGGCAGGTTGTGCACGTGTTTGTGGACCGCAAGAAACATGCGTCGGCCTCTATCCCCGCCGAAATCCGGGCGGCACTCGAGCGGATACTGGTGGACTGACTATCACGCCGAACGGACGCCGCAGTCCGATACAAGGGCTGAGTCATAAGCCCGTTGCCGTTCGTCAGATCACGATGGCCCGAACAATAACCTCAGACCCT
>JBDNIR010000522.1:0-3127 GCA_041688195.1 Marinobacter sp. | reverse complement strand
GTGCAATGGTTTTTCTGAACATTTCGCGCAGGCCAGGGGCCGCAGCTGTTGTGTCGGACTGATCGTGACGATTATTTTTGAGTATTGGGCGACCGGAGACGGGCAGCGGTGGAGCTACAGTGATCTGATGCCCGAACTTGCGTTGACAGGCATAGGAGCGCTGCCTCTCGCCCAGTGGGTGGTCTTGTCGATGTTGCTGGCATATTCCGCAAAATGGATGTTTCTCGGGTGGTCGGCTTCGAGGCTTGAAAAAGGAGGCAGTGCCGTAAGCTGATCTGCATCAAACCTGCAAGATAAAGCGGGTATAGTTCAGTTTGAGTTCAGGCTTCTGTGATTTGCTATCGCTAAAGACTTTATTTCATATATCGAGCACCGAACCCAAGGAGTGTAAACCGTGCAATTGCAACCGCAGTAATAATAATCCTACTCATAATCTGAGCTCCTGTTTAGTTTTGTGATTCTATTAAAACAGTCGTTCCTGAACTGGTCCTGAAATAAACATTAACGTTTGTTATTTATTCTAATATTATTATCAGTAATTCAGTTGCAATTCAGTTAGAAGTACTTTATCAATTACTTGATAAAGTACTTTCGGTAGAGTTTTATCCGTGTAGTGAGGGTGGGCGGTCTCCAACACCAACACCAACACCAACATCAACATCAACATCAACATCAAGTGCAATGTATCTTCAGCTATTACTGTATATCGGCTGGTCTCAGGCGCCCTTCTGAGGGCGCCTTGCTTTTTATGTTCGTCGGCTATTTGCTTCTCAGATACTTCACCAGGGCTACAACAGCCAACACCATGATGACGATCAGCAGCAAACCGATAAGCATCATGGGCAACATCATCAGGCCCATGCCGGACATCATGTCGCAGCCTTCCTGAAACTGACTGCCGGGGGCAGCATGGGCAACGCCGGACAGGGTGAAGTATCCAAGGATGATGAACAAAAATGATTTCATAACTAACGCCTCATTCAAGTGGGTATTGGATGGTTGGGTCATTCAGCCAGGCCTGATATTGCGCTATGGCGCTGTAGAGGCCCCTGCGGACCCTGGCTTGGGTGAGCTTCAGTTGGGTTAATCGCAGGGCACTTTCGATGGCGTCGTCCAGGCGCGCTGTGCCGCTGGCGAGCTCATTCAGGGTGGCATCCCACTCTGCATTCTGATTGGGCAAGTGCCGGTTCTTGAGAATATCCAGCCGTTGGTAACCGGCGCGTATGGTGGCTGTGAACTCCGCCAGTGCCGCCTGCCATTCCCGCTGGCGCTGGACTGTTCGCCATTGGTCCTGAGCCAGCGTTGCTGTTGCTTGTCGGACAGCGCTGTCCTGCCGTTGGCCACTAAAGGGAATCTGCACGCCTACACCGACCACCCAGCGCTTGTCCTCATCCGCCCAGAGACTGTTATAGCCAACATTGGCGGTAAACGTTGGTCTGCGGCTCACTTCTGCCCGCTCCAGGTCGGCCCTAGCGGCCTTCTCCCGAGCCAGGGCCGACGCTACGAACGGATGCTCGCGGGCGTCAGGTTGATACTGCTGTAGCACCGCTCGTGAGGGCAGGTTCAGGAGTACGTCGGTTTTGCCAGGTGCGCCCCCAAGCAGGGGGATAAGGCTGGCACTGAGTGTGGATTGTTCGGCTTCAAGTTCGACAAGTTGGGCATCCAGCGTATCCAGCTCTGTTTCAATGCGGAACGTTTGGCTTTGCGCACCGTAACCGTAAGCCAGGCGTTGTTCGGTAATGGTGGCGAGCCTGTCGAGCAAAGCCCGTGTTTCGTGATGAAGGCCAAGGGCCTGACTGATATACCACCACTGCCCGTAAGCGACTTTGACGTTGGCGATCAGTTGGCGTTGCTGCCATCGGGTGTCGTGTCGGGCCGCGGTAACGCGGGCGATTGCGGCATCCTCCGAGGCCGACAGTTGATCCGGCCAGGGCAATTTCTGGCTGATCTCAAATCGATGGCCTACAGTGTTCGGACCCGCCAGGGTCTGTGGTGCGACACCGTACTTGAGGATGGGGTCCTCCCAGGTGCCAGCGGCGTTCTGAACTGCTATGGCAGCAGCGATGGACTCCCGTTGAGCACCGAGTGTGGCATTCGCCTGCATGGCCTGCTCAATCCATTGGTCGACGCTGGACAGCGGGGCGGCATTAACCGTACCCAAGGGTGCAAGCGCCATGACAAGGCCGGGAATTAACAAAAGGTATCGTTTCATTGTGAAGCTCCTTTGCGTGACAGCCTGGCCAGTCGCTGGCGCTGCCACAGGTAGAAGATCACTGGTATCAGCAACAGTGTCAGCACCAGGGTGGTGATCATGCCGCCAATCATGGGCCCGGCAATGCGCCGCATGATTTCCGAGCCGGTACCCCCACCCAGCATGATGGGAACCAGACCAGCGACGATGGCGGTAAAGGTCATCATGATGGGGCGCACCCGCTGCGCGGCGCCCTCGGAAACAGCCGTTAACAGGCTTTCTGGCGTGAGTTTCTGGTACTGGTGACCAACAGCTTCCAGGGCCTGGTGTAGCGCCTGATTCAGATAAACCAGCATCAGTACGCCAATCTCGACGGCCACCCCGGCCAGGGCGATAAAGCCGACGGCTACTGCAACCGACAGGTTGTAGCCGAGCAGGTACATCAGCCAGAGCCCGCCGATCATCGCGAAAGGCAGCGTGCCGAGGATAATGGCGACCTCGGTGAGGTTGCGGAAGTTCAGGTATAGCAGCACCACGATAATGGCAAAGGTCAGCGGGACCACCAGAGTCAGACGCTCCTTGGCCCTTTGCATGTACTCGTATTGTCCCGACCAGTTCAGGGAATACCCGGCCGGCAGCTCCAGCCCGTCCCGCACGCGGGCCTGGGCTTCTGTCATCCAGGTGCCCAGATCCCGGCCCTCGATATCCACCAGGGTCCAGCCATTAATGCGGGCGTTCTCAGACTTGATCATCGGAGGGCCGGTATCGATACCGATATCGGCCACGTCCGCCAGGGCAACCCTTTGACCACCGGGTGCCACAATGGGCAGTAACCTTAGCTGCTCCAGGGAGTCGCGGTAGACTTGCGGGTAGCGCAGGTTGATAGGATAGCGCTCCAGGCCCTCAACGGTGTTGCCGATGTTCATACCTCCGATG
>JBDNIR010000521.1:0-13306 GCA_041688195.1 Marinobacter sp. | reverse complement strand
TTGTTCGTGCGGGCGTGTTCCGTCAGCGCCATGGGAATACTGAACGCAGCCTGTCGGGTTGCTTCCGGATCATTCTCCGCCTCTTCCGGGTCCGCCAGCCACAAGGCATTGACGATCAGGTCTGTATCATCCGGCACCCACTCGGCCGAGAGGTCAGCCTTGTCCGGCTCACTGATCAACAACGGGATAATGTGAAGCGAGGTCTTTTTTAACCGCTCCAACAGAATCTGTCCCAAAGGACCATAATCATGCACTACGACAACATTCACAGGGTGTACGCCACTCCATATATTGATCGGGTTGTTATTCGGTTTTCCGCATGTACAACGTTATTTGTATCACTAATCTGACAGCTGCGCATACACATTCGAGCCAATGGCGACGGGGATTCGAGCACTTTTTATTCACTGTACAATCTGGGAACCCGGGCTGTTACGCCGGTCAACAGCTCATAGGCAATGGTGCCCGCATGGCGTGCCACCTCGTCTACACTGACATGGGCGCCCCAAAGCTCGACCTTGTCACCGATGCGGGCACCCGGCACATCCGACAGGTCAAGCGCCAGCATATCCATTGAAACTCGTCCTATCAGACTCACGCGGCTGCCATTGACCCAGGCGGGAGTTCCCGTGCCTGCGTGGCGAGGATAGCCATCCCCATAACCGACCGCGACGATACCCATGGGCGTGGGTTTTTCAGCTGTCCAGGTAACCCCGTAACCCACTTGTTCACCCGCGGCGAGCGTTCTCACGCTAATAAGTTCGGATTCCAGCGACATTACCGGGCGCAATCCCAGGTCAGGTCCTTCCCGGCCTATCATCGGGGTGGCACCGTAGAGCATGATACCGGGCCGACTCCAGTCATAGAGCGCCTGGCCCGGCCGGAAATGAGCCGCCGAGTTACCCACGCTGCGCAGCATACCCGGATAGGCCTCGGCAACGTCAGAGAATACGGCGGTCTGGGCCTCGGTAACGGCGCTCTCCAGATCATCAGCACAGGCGAAGTGTGTCATCAGCCCTTTGATCAGTCCCTCATAGGGCGCGACCCGATCCATCACCTCTGCCAGTTCTTGCGGACTAAATCCAAGACGGTTCATACCGGTATTCAGCTTCAGCCACGTGATCGGACGGATCTGCTCTGACAATAACCAGTCGACCTGCACACGGTTATGCAATACCGGCTCAAAGCCTTCTGTCAGGCAGATCGCAAGGTCACCCTGCAGGTGAACCCCTTCCAGCAGCACCACTGGATGGGTCAGGCCCTCAGCCCGAATAGCCAATGCTTCTTCAATACAGGCAACCGCATAGCATTCAGTCTTCGTTGCCAGGGCGCAGGCAATCGCCCCAATGCCATGACCATAACCATCGGCCTTGACCACCGCCATCGGCCGGGCTCTGCCAGCTTTGGTGACAGCCAGGTTAAAATTGAATCGCAGGGCGCCCAAATCGATACGGGCTACGGTGTTCCGGGGCATCAGTAATCTCCGCCATAATCGCCGTGAGCAAGATCTTCAAACTTGGTAAATTTGCCGATAAAGGCAAGGCGCACGGTGCCGATAGGACCGTTACGCTGCTTACCGATGATGATTTCTGCAATGCCTTTGTCCTGGGTATCTTCGTTATAAACTTCATCCCGATAGACAAACATAATGATGTCGGCGTCCTGCTCAATGGCACCTGACTCTCGCAGGTCCGAGTTGACGGGCCGCTTGTTAGGTCGTTGCTCCAGGCTTCGGTTAAGCTGCGACAGCGCCACCACCGGGCAATTCAATTCCTTGGCGAGGCCTTTGAGGGAGCGCGATATTTCGGATATTTCAGCCGTCCTGCCTTCATTGCTTCCCGGTACACGCATAAGCTGGAGATAATCCACCATGATCAGCGCCAGCTTGCCGTTGTTGTCCCGGGCAACCCGGCGCGCCCGGGAGCGCATTTCGGTCGGACTCAGGGCCGGGGTGTCATCAATATACAACGGCTTGTCTTTGAGCAGACTGACCGCAGAGGTCAACCTGGGCCAGTCTTCCTCCTCAAGGCGACCACTACGCATCCTGGATTGATCGATGCGGCCCAGGGACGACAGCATACGCATAACCAGGGCATCCGCAGGCATTTCCATACTGAATACAAGAATTGGCTGACCGGTACTGATCAATGCGTTCTCGACCATATTCATCGCGAAGGTGGTTTTACCCATGGAAGGACGACCGGCAACAATGATCAAATCTGACGGCTGCATACCGGAAGTCCAGTCATCAATATCCTTGAAACCGCTGGTCAGGCCGGTGATGGTCTCGCCCGACTCGAACAGCTCTTCAATTCGGGTCAATGCCTTGGTCAGGATCGGATTAATGGCCTGGGGCCCTGAACCCGATTGGGTACGCGATTCCGCAATTCGGAAGACGTTGCGCTCGGCTTCATCCAGAATTTCATCGCTGGTGCGTCCCAGCGGATTGAAAGCGGAATCGGATATGCCACCCGATACCTCGATCAGCTGGCGCAACACCGAACGCTCACGAACAATCTGGGAATAGGCCTTGATGTTGGTGGCGCCGGGCGTCTTTTCCGCCAGTTCGGCCAAATAAGACAAGCCACCGGAATCCTCGATATCCCCTGCACGCTCGAGGAATTCCGCCAGGGTGACCACGTCCAGAGGCTCTCCTGCGCCAGCCAGCCGCTCGGCAGCACCGAAAATAAGCCGGTGATCCTGACGGTAGAAATCTGACGAGGTGATGATTTCAGAGACTTCATCGAACCGGCGATTATCCAGCATCAGGCCGCCCAGAACCGCCTGCTCCGCTTCAAGTGAATGCGGTGGCATTTTGATTCTGCTGGTTTCATTGTCCATCGATGACGGTTTCAGGTTGGTCGTTGCCATGAAATACTTCTTCAGTGATGTCTGCCATGCCTGATCGTGAAGCCAGTTTGGCCAAGACGATCGCTTGAAGGTGTAAGCATATCAGAAAGCAACAAGCCCGGAAGCCGCTCTCGCGGTCCGGGCTTGTCAGTGACAGCGGAATACAAACTGTCGCCAGTTCGCAAGCCGTTGCTCACTCAGTACAGCTGATAGCTCAGGCCCGTCAAAACCGGGGTTTCGGGAGCCTCAGACGTCAGTGCACGTTTTGCAGCTTTACTCGGCAACAACCGACAGCTTGATCTCGACCACAACGTCGGAGTGCAGCTGAAGCTCAATGTCGTATTCACCCACCAAACGCAGCGGGCCTTCCGGCAGACGCACTTCGCTCTTCTCGACTTCCGTGCCACCAGTGCTGACCGCGTCAGCAATGTCACGCACACCGATTGAACCGAACAGCTTGCCTTCATCGCCAGCTTTGGAGCTGATAGTGAAGGATGCGCCTTCAAGTGCTTCTGCGCGTGCCTTGGCAGAAACCAGCTTGTCAGCTGCTGCTTTTTCCAGCTCCACACGACGCTCTTCAAACGCCTTCAGGTTGGTCTCTGTTGCCGGTACGGCGATGCCGTAAGGCACCAGATAATTACGACCGTAACCCGCCTTAACCTTAACCTTGTCACCCAGGGTACCCAGGTTCGCTACTTTTTCGAGCAGAATAACTTCCATCTCGTTAACCTCTTCATGCTTTATTCGGCTGGTTTCGAAGGCTTCATTCGCCCCCGGATATCCAGCCAGCTATCCACAAATGCCACAATAAGCAACAGCAACAACAGGCTCGGGCCGAGCAACAGCATCGCTATGTAAAACATAACCAGCCATTGTTTGCTCAACCCCTTGCGCCCGACAATCCCGTGTACCAGTGCCACCGCCGCAATAGTCGGCGGTAAACCGGCAACCCAGGCCATGAGCACCGAGTTTAACCCCAGTACAGGCCCCGCAAACATGGCGACGATACACATCGTCGCCACTGGCCCTGACAACCGCAGCGCGTGGAATTCCTTCCGGAACCCCCCGGGGTTATATAACCCCGCCTGCCAGTTTCGGGCGACCATCGTGAGCACAGCCCCGGCGACCAAAAAGGTGCCTGCCATGCTCGCGTTCATGGTCTGCCGGATTATCGGCTCCAGCTGATCACCCATCTCCCGGGCGACATCTGCGTTGTACTGCTGGTAAAACGAGACCCCGGTTTGAACCAGTTGCTCCAACAGCCCCGGATACAGGATTGGCAGGAGTAAACCGATGATCAACGCAAGGAAACTTCCCGACAGCAACGCTTTTTGCCAAGACTGGGAAGTCCTCAGAACAGCGGCCATCAGCGAGACTTCAAGCAATACCGCCAGAGCGGTGGGGTCTTGCCCGAACCAACTCCAGCCAAGTGCCGGAAGCAATGCCCAAAGACCAATGCTCAAACCCTGGCGGAGCCCCAGTCTCAGAATCACTAAACCGATGACTGCGGCGCCAATCCAGAACAACAAGGGTACTGCCGTTGTAAATGCTGCAACCCCTGCTGCCTGCATGGGACCGCGCATTACAAATTGTGCTAATGCACGCATGGTCCCGAATCCTGTTGTTACTTAATTACTTAGTTGTCGTGGCCATCCGAGTAAGGCAGCAGTGCCAGAAAGCGAGCGCGTTTGATCGCGGACGACAGTTGGCGCTGGTACCGTGCCTTGGTGCCGGTGATACGGCTGGGCACGATTTTGCCAGTTTCAGTAACATAACCTTTCAGGATTTCGAGATCTTTATAATCGATCTCTTTTACGCCTTCCGCGGTAAAGCGGCAAAACTTGCGACGTCTAAAAAAACGAGCCATGAATTAACTCCTCAACTCCGGTGGTGGATTACTCTTCATCGTCCTGGGTGCTATCTTCCGCCTGGCTACGATCGTCAGCTTCCGCTGCACGACGTGGGCGCTCTTCACCGCCAGAACGACGATCTTCCCGAGACTCGGAGGCCTTCATGGGTGACATCTCAGTATCCGCACTTTCACGACGAATAATCAGATCACGGATGATCGCGTCGTTGAAACGGAAGTTGTGAGTCAGCTCGTCCATCGCCGCCTGTGAACATTCAATGTTCATCAGGACGTAATGAGCTTTATGGATCTTTTTGATCGGGTAAGCCAGATGACGACGGCCCCAATCTTCAAGGCGATGTACCTGGCCGCCATCTTCACCGATGACACCGGTATAGCGCTCGATCATCGCGGGCACTTGCTCGCTCTGATCAGGATGTACCATAAATACGATTTCGTAGTGACGCATGAGTTCTCCCTACGGTTTATGCAGCCTTCCCGGGTGGCGCCCGAAAAAAGCAAGGAGGTGATAGTGCTCGCTGGCAACTACCGCTTTTTCTGTTTTTTATCAACAGGGCGTCGGATGCAAGAAACGAATTCCAGACAATACGTAGCCACCCCCCAAAGAGGGGACACGCATTCTAAGCGTCGATGAGGGACTATGCAAGCCTTTGGCGCAGGGCTTCGTAGAGACAGACGCCAGTCGCCACCGAGACGTTGAGGCTGTCGACGTGACCCTGCATGGGAATATTGATCAACAGGTCGCAATGCTCACGGGTGAGCCGACGCAGACCCTTGCCCTCGGCTCCCATAACAAGCGCCACGGGTCCGGTGAAGTCAGCCTGGTAAAGCGTTGCCGTCGCCTCTCCTGCGGTACCGATCAGCCAGACACCTTCGTCCTGAAGTGAACGAAGGAATCGGGCGAGGTTGGTTACCCGCACCAGAGGCACTGTTTCGGCGGCACCGCTGGCGACCTTACGAGCAGTGGGTGTGAGGGCCGCAGATTTATCCTTCGGTACAATCACCGCCTGCACACCAACAGCATCGGCGGTGCGCAAACAGGCTCCCAGATTATGGGGATCCGTAACACCGTCAAGTACCAGCAGGAACGGTGGCTTATCACCCGCCGATAACTGCGCCATCAGGTCAGCCTCTGTCCACTCCCTGCTTTCACCCACCTGAGCCACAACACCCTGATGGACTCCGGCAACCCTGGCATCCAGTTCCCGCCGGTGAACAACCTGCCACGGAACGCCCAGCTCATCCAGAGCTTCGGTAATTTGCTGTACCCTGCGATCCTGCCGTCCGGTCTGAATCCAGACCTGCTGGAGACGGTTGGATTCACGTTTCAGGACCGCGTCTACCGCATGCCAACCAAAGACAAATGCCTCCGCCACAGGCTACTTCCCTGCTTTCGGTGCTTTGGAGGCAGCTCCGGGTTTCCTGGACCGACCACCGGATTTTGGCTTGGATCCGGGAGCTGACTTTCCGCCACCACCGGCCGCTCCTTTCGCTGCTTCCTGACTCAAGCGCTCCTTCGCAGAGGCCGGCTTGCCGCCTCTTCCACCGGTCTTTTTGGCCCCGGACCGTTCTCCGCGGGCACCGGATTTACCGCGACTGTCACCGCTGCGGCTCTTGTCCTTTTTCGGACCCCGATCTTTTACTTTCAATGCATCCCGATCCGCCTGTCGGCGCTGGGGTTCACTGACCAGTTCAAGATCGATCTTGCGATCCTCAAGGCCAACGCGAACAACTTTCACGCGAACCTTGTCGCCCAACCGGAAGCTGACTGCCGTCCGTTCACCGATCAGCCGGTGCTTGGCTGAATCGTGATGGAAGTAATCACCGCTGAGCGTGGATACATGAACCAGGCCTTCTATATAGATGCCACTGAGTTCGACAAAGAAACCGAAGGGCACCACGGCAGCTAGAACCCCATCATATTCTTCACCCACCTGCTCCTTCAGGTATTCGCATTTGAGCCAGGCTTCGACATCGCGGGTGGCATCGTCAGCACGGCGCTCCGCCATCGAGCAATGCTCACCAAACTTCACCATGCGGGCGAGATCGTAGGGGTATTTGCCAAGTTCCGGGTCAGTCGTGTCTGGCCGAACAACAGTATCGGTCTTTTTGCCACCGTGAATGATTGACTTGATACCACGATGAACAATCAGGTCCGGATAACGACGGATGGGGGAAGTAAAGTGTGCGTAACTGCCGAAGCCGAGACCAAAGTGACCACTTTCGTCGGGACTGTAAACCGCCTGACTGAGGGACCGCAGCATTACGGTCTGGATCACATTGGCATCCGGCCGGTCCTTGATACTCGACAGCAATTTCTGGTAATCGGCAGACGTCGGTTTTTCCCCGCCAGTCAATTGCAGGCCAAGCTCACTGAGGAACAATCGAAGTGCACTGAGCCGCTCGGCTGCTGGACCATCGTGAACCCGGTACAGCGATGGAATTTTATGCTTTTTCAGAAAACGTGCGGTCGCAACGTTAGCGCACAGCATGCACTCTTCGACAATCTTGTGGGCGTCGTTGCGATAAACCGGAATGATTTCTTCAATCTTGCGGGTGGCATCAAAGATGATGCGGGTTTCCGTGGTTTCAAAATCAATAGCACCACGCTCGGTGCGAGCCTTGCGGAACACTTTATAGGCGTCGTAAAGCACTTCCAGGTGTGGCACCACGTTGGCGTATTGCTCCCGAAGCTTCTGCCCCGGCTCGGACTCCGGACGCTCCAGAATGTCACTGACCTTGTTATACGTCAGCCGGGCGTGGCTGTGCATGACACCCTGGTAAAAGGTATAGCTGCTGATACGGCCAGCCGAACTGATGGCCATGTCCGCCACCATACACAGGCGGTCAGTGCCGGGGTTCAACGAGCACAGCCCATTGGACAGTTTTTCCGGCAACATGGGTACGACATGGTCGGGGAAATAAACCGAGGTACTGCGATTGATGGCTTCTTCATCCAGCGGCGTACCAGGCCGAACGTAATGAGAGACATCGGCAATGGCCACTACCAGCCGGAAACCACCCCGTGGGCGACGCTCACAGAAAATGGCGTCATCAAAGTCTCTGGCGGTCTCGCCATCTATCGTCACCAACGGCATTGCACGCAGATCTACCCGGTTGGCCTTATCGGCCTCAGTAACCTCCTCCGGGATAGCGGCTGCCTGCTCACCCGCAGCCGGCGGCCAGCTGTGAGGAATATCATAGGAACGTATCGCAACGTCAATTTCCATACCCGGCGCCATATGATCACCAAGCACTTCGACTATCTTTCCAGTCGGCTTCGTGCGCGCAGTCGGCTGACGCACAATATCCACCACCACGTACTGGCCATGATAAGCATCACCACACTGATCTTCCGGAATCAGCACCTCATGGTTGATCCGGGCATTCTCAGGCACTACAAACGAGATACCGCTCTCTCTGAACAGGCGCCCGACGGTTTGCTGGGTGCGGTGTTCAAGCACTTCTACAATCACCCCTTCCCGCCGACCGCGATCGTCCGTGCTGTCAACCCGGGCGGCTACCCTGTCACCATGGAATACCAGCTTCATCTGGCGGGCGCTCAGAAACAGGTCGGAGCCTTCGCCATCGGGAACCAGAAACCCAAAGCCGTCGCGATGCCCAACTACACGACCTGTCACCAGGTCAGCTTCATCAATCGGGAGATAGGCGCCACGGCGGTTACAGATCGCCTGGCCATCCCTGCACATAGCAATCAGGCGCCTGCGCAAGGCTTCTATGCCCTCAGGGGTGTGCTGGCCCAATTCTTCGCACAAGGTTTCATGAGTGGCGGGCGCCCCGCGCTCATGCAAATGTTCGATAATAAATTCGCGGCTTTGGATAGGGTTATCGTAATTCTGTGCCTCACGCTTGGCGTGGGGATCCTGATCTGCTTTTGTTTGCTTCTTTTTTCTGAAAAACATTCCGTCTTATGCCTTTATGCCGCAGGACACATCATTGTGCGGGCGGCGTTATGGATGTAATCGAAGTATAACGTCCCGAGTACGAAGGTACCTAACAAGGTGGCATAATCACCTACTAAAAAAACGTTTGACAGCGATTTTGCGAATGATTACAGTACGCGCCACTGGTTGATGCACTGATTTCAACCGACTACAGAACCTTCAGAATATCAGTGATCTAATGTAGATCGTGGAAAAACCTGAAGACTGTTAGTCACCTGCCGAGGTGGTGAAATTGGTAGACACGCTAGCTTCAGGTGCTAGTGCTCGCAAGGGCGTGGAGGTTCAAGTCCTCTCCTCGGCACCATTTCTTTCCCCAAGAAATGGCTTATAAATACCCGCTTGAAATCTCTCAGAAACACCACTCGCTAAAACGAGCGTGCCACAATTTCCTTCATGATTTCATTGGTGCCGGCATAGATGCGCTGAACCCGAGAGTCAGCCCACGCCCGGGCAATGGGGTACTCCCACATATAACCGTAACCGCCATGCAACTGCACACATTCATCCATGACTTTGCATTGCAGGTCGGTGGTAAGCTGTTTCAGCATGGCCGCAGTGGGGATGTCCAGTTTGCGTTCCAGGTGCAACTCCAGACACCGGTCGGTGAACACCCGCGCCGCGGTAATCTCCGCTTTCATTTCTGCCATCTTGAACCGGGTGTTCTGGAAGGCAATCACCGGTTTGCCAAAGGCCTTGCGGTCTTTGACGTAATCGAGGGTCCAGCCCCAGGCTGCTTCTGCCGCAGCTACCGCTGTCAGCGCAACCTGCAAACGCTCGGCAGGCAGTTCCTGCATGAGCTGGAAAAAACCCTGCCCTTCGCGGCCACCGAGCAAATGAGTTTCAGGAATTTTCACATCCTGGAAGAAAAGCTCAGAGGTATCCTGGGCTTTCATGCCCACCTTGTTCAGGTTCTGGCCCTTCTCAAAGCCCTCCCAGGCAGCCTCGACCAAAAACAGACTGGTGCCCTTGGCGCCTTCTTTGGGATCGGTCTTCGCCACCACAATCACCAGATCCGCCATCTGGCCATTGGTGATAAACGTCTTGGAGCCATTGAGTACGTAGTGATCGCCCCGTTTGACAGCGTTGCTTTTAACGCCCTGCAGGTCAGATCCAGCACCGGGTTCGGTCATGGCGATGGCGCCGATCATTGCGCCGGTCGCGAGCTTGGGCAAATAGTGTTTTTTCTGCGCTTCCGAGCCGTAATTCAGAATATAAGGCGCCACAATATCGGAGTGTAACGTCCAGCCAATGCCAGACAGACCGGCCCGGGATACTTCTTCCATAATCACTGCGCTGTAACGGAAATCCGCACCGGCGCCGCCATATTCCTCCGGCAGCATGGGACAGAGGAAGCCCAACGCGCCGGCTTTTTCCCAAAGCTCCCGGCTGACCTGGCCGTCTTTCTCCCATTGGGCATGGTGAGGTGTTGCTTCGCGCTCAAGAAAACGGCGGACGGAATCCCGGAAACCATCAAGGTCGGCGTCAAAGAGTGTGCGTGGAATCATGATAAACCTCTGTGGGTGACTGTCTTTTCGTTCTAGTCCCCAGAGTCTCGGCGGGTAGCCGGTTTTGCTCAATGGTGAAAAGCATCATTTGCAGTGACCAAAACCAACCCGTCCTGGCTAGTCTGGTGCGGCGGGCTGGTCTTCGGCGGTTTTCCGGGCCAGCCGGTTCTCCCCCCACCTTGGAATGAGATCCTGGGAAAAGCCCAAATGATCCAGCAGGCGGGCCACAATAAAGTCGACTAAGTCTTCGATACGCTCCGGTTTGTGATAAAACCCGGGGCTGGCCGGAATTATCGTTGCGCCCATACGGGTCAGGCGCAGCATATTGTCGAGATGTATCTCGGAGTAAGGAGCTTCTCGGGGTACCAGGATAAGCTGGCGCCGCTCCTTCAGGGCCACATCTCCTGCCCGCTCAATCAGGTTATTACTGGCACCGTTAGCCAGTGCCGACAGTGTGCCTGTGCTGCAGGGGCACACCACCATCGGCGCCTTGATCCCGGAGCCGGAGGCCGGTGGTGCAAACCAGTCTTCCCGCCCGAAAACCAGCAATTGGCCAGGGCGGGCACCATACAGTTCAGTGAAAGCCGCTTGTATAGCCTTCACTGAGCCGGGCAACTTCAGATCGGTTTCCGTCGCAATAACCACCTGAGCCGCACGGCTGATCATCACATGCACGCGACACCCGGCTGCAACCAGACACTCAAGCAGGCGAAGACCGTATTGCGCGCCGGACGCACCGGTGATGGCAAGGTTCACAGTCTGCTTGAAATCGTCGGCGCTATGCTCAGCCAAGGGTGCGCTCCAGTTCTGAAATCAGTTTTTGATGAATGCCGCCAAATCCGCCGTTGCTCATAATGACGATGTGGCAAGGCTGAGTCAGCTCGTCGACCACTCTGGCCACCAGACGTTCTACGCTGGATTCAAGGATATGGCGCTCTTTTTCCAGTCCGGTCTGTTGACTGATCAGAGCTGGAAGCCACGTCATCCTGTTAAGGTTAGCCCAGATCACCCGGTCTGCCTGATCAGTACTAGGGAGCAGCGTGTCCTGATGCACCCCCTGCTGCATGGTGTTGGACCGCGGCTCGATCAACGCAATGATGGTTTCGCCGCCAACCTTGTTCCGTAACCCATCGAGGGTGGTCGCAATCGCGGTAGGATGGTGAGCAAAATCATCGTATACCTTCACACCGCCAATATCCGCCAGCAGTTCCATGCGGCGCTTGACACCGGAAAAATGACACAGCGCCGCAACCGCGTGGTCAGGTGTCACCCCCACATGGCGTGCCGCAGCAATGGCCGCGAGCGCATTGCGGACATTATGAAGCCCGGTTTGAGTCCATTTCAGGGTCGCCACCGGTTGCTCGTGATGAATAACCACAAACTGACTACCATCATCCGCGAGCAGTTCGGCGCGCCAATCGGCGGCTTCCACCTCACCGCCGATCGAGGTGGATTGCACCTGGCTCCAGCAACCGAGCTCAAGGGCCCTGTCTAAATGCGCATCACGCGCCGGGCGAACAATCAGGCCATTGGATGGCACGGTTCTGACCAGATGGTGAAACTGGCGCTCAATGGCTTCGACGTTGTCAAAGATGTCGGCATGATCGAATTCGAGGTTGTTGAGGATGACCGTGTGGGGGCGGTAGTGCACAAATTTTGACCGTTTGTCGAAAAAAGCGCTGTCGTATTCGTCCGCCTCGATGACAAAAAAATCACTGGAACCCAACCGGGCAGAAACCGGGAAATCGCAGGGCACCCCACCAACCAGGTAACCGGGGTCGAACCCGGCCTGATCCAGAATCCAGAGCAACATGGACGTGGTTGTCGTTTTACCGTGGGTGCCCGCAACCGCCAGCACCCAGCGTTTGCACAAGACTTCCCGGGCCAGCCACTCAGGGCCAGACATGTAATCAATATTCCGGTTGAGTACAGCCTCGACTTCCGGATTGCCTCGGGACATAGCATTGCCGATCAACACCAGGTCAGGAACAGGTTTGAGATGGGCCGGGTCATACCCCTGCATCAGCGCGATACCCTGAGACTCCAACTGGGTGCTCATGGGTGGATAAACGCCCTGGTCCGAACCGGTCACTTCATGTCCGAGTTGGCGCGCAAGCACAGCGAGACTGCCCATAAAGGTGCCACAAATTCCCAGTATATGAATGCGCATTCTTGCTCTGTCCTACTATCAATTGGTGCCAAGCGTCGGCTATACAGACCATGGCGTCAAGGGTATTTTGGTGGCCCGGAGGTCATGAAAAACGCCGTTAATTGGCGTATTATGCCGGGCACGAGTTCAATCAGCAGGAGGCACCAACCCAAGATGGCCATTAAGAATGCGTTTTATGCCCAATCCGGTGGCGTAACCGCCGTCATTAACGCAAGCGCAGCAGGCGTTATCCAGACTGCACGCAAGCATCCCGATAAAATTGGTACTGTGTATGCGGGTCGCAATGGCATCCTTGGCGCGCTCAGGGAAGAACTGATCGACACCAGTGAAGAAACCAACGAAACCATCGACGCGCTGATTCACACGCCCGGTGGCGCGTTTGGCTCTTGTCGGTACAAGCTCAAGAACTTCACCGAGAACCGCCGCGAATACGAACGCCTGATTGAAGTATTTCAGGCCCACAATATCGGTTATTTCTTTTACAACGGTGGCGGTGACTCCCAGGATACCGCCTACAAGGTATCCCAACTCGCTGAGCGTATGGGTTACCCGATTACTTGCATCGGGGTTCCGAAAACCGTCGATAACGACCTGCCGTTCACCGATTGCTGTCCGGGCTTTGGCTCGGTCGCCAAATATGTGGCCACGTCTATTCTCGAAGCCAGCCTGGACATCCGCTCGATGTGCGAGTCATCCACCAAGGTTTTCATAATGGAAGTTATGGGCCGTCACGCTGGCTGGATTGCCGCGTCTGGGGGCCTGGCCGGACGGGGCGAAGGAGAACCTCCGCACATCATCCTGTTCCCTGAAGTTCCGTTCGACCGGGATGCATTCTTGAAGCGCGTTGAGCATTGCGTCAAAGAGTATGGCTATTGTGTGATCGTGGCATCAGAGGGTGCACAGTATGAAGATGGCCGGTTCCTGGCCGATGCTGGCAGCAAGGACG
>JBDNIR010000520.1:0-8535 GCA_041688195.1 Marinobacter sp. | reverse complement strand
GCCATCGGCGAAATCAGCCCTGCGATACCCACCACTGCAAGAGTGTTGAACAGGTTAGAGCCCAGGATATTGCCGAGAGCCAGATCATGCTCGCCCTTGCGGGCAGCAATGACGGAAG
Organism: Marinobacter sp.; assembly: GCA_041688195.1. GTDB lineage: Bacteria > Pseudomonadota > Gammaproteobacteria > Pseudomonadales > Oleiphilaceae > Marinobacter. Next base: position 8,417 of record JBDNIR010000520.1, on the reverse strand, counting down.
ATGCCAACTCTGGCAACGACGTTCCGACCGCCACAATGGTCAGGCCGATTATGAGGTCGCTGACGCCAAACGCCGACGCCAGATCCACAGCCCCCCAGACCAGAATGCGGGAGCTGACAATCAGCAGGACAAGTCCGACCACCAGCCAGAGCACCGCTTTCTTTACCGGCATACTGTGGACCTTGAGCTCCGCTTCCATTTCGGCTGCCATAGGGTCTACCTTCTGCATCATGCCTTGGCGGATTGACCATGCCAGCAAGGCGAAGAACACCACAATCAACACCACCGCATCCACGAAACTCAGCATGCCATCCCATAACTGCCAGAAAGCCAACAGCGTAATCACCGTCAGTATTGGGAGCTCCTTGCGCATCACCTGGGAGTGGACAGCAATCGGGCTGATCAGTGCAGTAATCCCCAGAATAAGGGCAATATTGGTAATATTGGAGCCATAGGCGTTGCCTAGTGCCAGCCCGGGGTTACCCTGGGTTGCGGCAAGTGCCGATACCACCATTTCAGGTGCAGACGTACCGAAGCCAACCACTACCATGCCAATCAGCAAAGGCGGCATGCCGAAATGGCGGGCGGTTACGGCGGAACCCTCCACGAAACGGTCTGCGCTCCAGACAAGCAGGGCGAGTCCGGCAGCGATAGAGAGCAGCGAAAAATGCCCTAAATCTCACTGTAAAGGGTGTTCATCAAGCCGATATTAAAGCCGGCGGTGCCGGGTGGGGCCACCAAAGACCAGTTGTTATAAGGATGACACCAAGAAGGGCTACTTTAAAATAATAAAAGGGAGTGTAGTTTCGTCAACGGTGACAAATTCGGTTTCTGCTGTTCGCTGAAGTGTAAGGCCTGGAATACACTGATCCATAGTTGTTTGATATCGCCGATTTTATATGTCAGATCATTGCGGCCCTTCAGGCGCGAAAACCGCACCACCACATTGCGCGCATCGGCCGATAACAGGATATGCCCGGTTGGAGGACAGCTGCCGACAGCGCTAACCGAGCGTTAGCGCTCAGCCGTAATGCCGGTAAAACTGCTGCGCGGTGCGGCCATTACGCACACCGTGGGCGGTGGCAAAGCGCAGAGCCTGCTGGTGCAGCTCAGCCCGGTCTTCCACCTGCGGGAACAGCACATCCACCGTTTGCAGATACAGCTCCTGGGAAAATGCGTAAAACGACAGCTGCAAGCCAAAGCGATCCGCCAGGGAAACCTGTTCTTCAATCGCTTCCGCGGGATGGATTTCTCCGCCGCGGCTCTGGCTACCCAGGTTATCGGCCATGAATTCCGGCATCAGGTGGCGTCGATTCGATGTGGCATATACCCGCACGTTCTCCGGCGGCAGCTCCAGTGACCCTTCTAATATGCTTTTCAGCGACTTGTACCCAGTCTCTCCGGCTTCAAACGACAGATCATCGCAGAAAATAATAAAACGATAAGGCTCATCCCACAACTCATCTACAATTTTCGGCAGGTTCACCAAATCATCTTTATCGACTTCGATCATGCGCAGGCCTTCATCTTTATAGCAGTTCAGCAGCGCTTTCATCAACGACGACTTGCCTGTGCCGCGTGAGCCCCACAGCAGCACGTTATTGGACGGCTGACCCTGTATAAACCGTTCGGTGTTCAGCGCCAGCGCCTGTTGCTGATGATCGACACCGGTCAGAGCATCCCAGGCAACCGGATCCAGGCGACGGATCGCGCGCAGGCCGGCACGATGACGGCGCCAGACCGCCGCCGGTGTGGTGTGCCAGTTGATTGAGTGGTTATCGGCCATGGTTTTCCTCTTGAGATAGTTCAAAATCCGTTACGTTAGCGCAAGCGTATTTATCAGAAAATCGAGTCGGAGTGGGAATTTATCTCCGCCGTCCTTTCGCTTTATCTGCAATACTATTTCGTACCCCAGAGTCCTTGTCGAAAAGAACCAGGCGGAGTAGCCGCCGTATCCAGACATCCAGCGCCTATACCGAGCGCTTTGAGTCTGTCAGTCGATAGTAGTTCGTCCAACCTCGCACCGCCCGGCTCAAATTCCGGATGGTGGTTGACAGCGATGGCCCCCGCGATCTTCTGAGCAACTGACGGAATTTAGTCTGATATACTTTCAAACTCTCGGGCGCAATCCTCAGCCAAACCAGTTTATAATACTGATCAATTGCAGATCGAGAAGTGCTTCCGACCTTGTTCTAAAGCCTCAACGCCAGCCATCAGGCTATACTCGCCACACGCTTAGCCAGTTCCTCAGATTTCAGCGAGACTTCATAATTAGCACGCTGAACTACTAGATCGGGAGAGCCGGCCGCAGTTTGATTTAGATCACTCTTCATTGACGCAACGACCTCAGGCGCGCATTTAAGCAACTCCGTTACATAACGCTGGACAGTATTGTCGAGCTCTTCAGGCTTAACGAGCTCCGTCAAAAAGTTGATCCGAAGCATTTCTTCTGCGTTGACGGGCTGTGCGGTTAAAAATAGTTTTTTAGCAGCGGTGAGACCTAGCATCGTGACATACCGTCTAATTCCCCCAGGGTAGTAATGCAGACCAAACTTGGCCGCTGGCATAAACATGCGAGTTCCTTCAACTCCAATACGAAAGTCGCAACATAGAGCGAGATCCGTGGCGCCACCATAAGCGCTGCCGTTAATGGCACAGATAACAGGTAACGGAAGCATTTCTAAGGTGTCCAATACGCGCTCAAAGCGATCATCCAGCTCTTCCTTTATAGCATTCAACGTATAACCAGAACTAAACGTATCAGATCCACTCCCTGTGATAATTAGCACTCGCACATCATCATTACTAATAATATTTTCGAAATGATCAAGTAAAATCGAAAGATCTGAAGGATCTATGCGATTATGCTGTGCGGGACGGCGTAATGTTATTTTTGCAACAGATCCTGCGACTTCGAGTTTTGGGGTATCCCCAGTATTTTTGGACATAACACTTCCTCTATCCAATGTATCAGCCAGGCCCCATTAACATATCAGGCAACCAAGTTATAATTCCTGGAAAAATTACAAGAAAAACAATATAAATCAACATTATAAAAACGAAAGGCATCGCCCCTAGCATTATATCCTTCATTGACACATCGGGCGCAATTCCTTGAATAACGAAAAGATTTAAACCTAAAGGAGGTGTGATCATCCCTATTTCTAAATTAATGGTCATTACTATAGCAAACCATATAAGGTTTATGTCGTATTGAACGAGTACGGGATGAATAATTGGCATGCTCATAAGTATTATCGAAACAGCTGGAAGAAAGAGCCCTGCTATAAGCAAAAATATATTTAGAAGGATTATAAGCTCCCACTTGCTCATATTTAAGCTAAACATCCAGTCGGCTACGCTTTGAGTAAGGTAAAGGTAGGACATCATATAAGCATAAAGCGCAGCCGCAGCGACGATCATCAGAATCATTGTCGAGTCGCGAGTAGCGCTGGCCATAATCGACCAAGCTTCAGATAGCCTATAAATTCTGTAAATCAGGGCGACCATCACGATCACCATAAATGCCGCCACCGCTGCCACCTCAGATGGCGTTGCGTACCCGCCATACATGAAGAACGTAACGGCTGCAATTATTAACAAGAATGGCATGGTTCGAGAAAAGCCCGAGACCTTTTCTTTTAATGAATAGAATTCACGGGGGGCTGCATTTACAGTTTCTGTCGCCCTTAATTTAAGGACAGTCACCAGCCAGGCGTAAAAAGCGAAAATGAGAACCAGAAGCACCCCTGGCACCACCCCTGCAAGAAACAGGCGTCCTACAGACGTTTGCGTCACGAGGCCATAAACGATGAGCGTGATGGACGGCGGGATAAGGATGCCCAATGTGCCCCCAGAGGCTATCGAGCCCGTAGCCAAGCGTACTGGTACGCCGCGCTTGACCATTTCCGGAATACCCACTTTACCTATGGTTGCGGCCGTAGCTGGGCTCGATCCCGACATTGCAGAGAATAAGCCGCAACCAAAGATGTTCGCAATCACCAAACCGCCGGGTATTCCGCAGAACCAGCGATGTAACGACTCATAGAGGTCTTTACCAGCTGGAGACATACCAATTGCAGCTCCTACCACCACAAACATAGGCAGTGCCAACAAAGCGAAACTTGATAGTTCATTAACAAACGAGTGGGCGACGGAAGATAAAGCACCGACTCCACCGAAAGTTGCCAGAAAACTGACTGCTATCGCAATCAGGCTAAACGCGATCGGAACACCAGCGAACAGCACCACGAACGTGACTATGAATAGCAACGCACCGATTTCAAGTTCAGACATTCTCAGTCCCCCTTTGGTTCTGATGAACCGGCTGGCATATAATGACAATATACTGCAATGCCGTGAGAGCCATCCCGAAAGCCATTGAAGCGTATTTTGGCCAGACCAAAGGTGCCCAGGCGCCAAGCCCTCGTTCTCCCGAACTGTATGCATCGACTGTTATCTGCCAACCCACCCAGGCCAGATACAGGCACGCGAAGAAGCCGATCAGTTTTGCAATTATTGAAAGCACTTTACCAACCCTAATGGGTAGAACTGCTTCAAGAACCTCCATTCGGACATGTCCATTTGTATGCAAGGTATAAGGGGAGGCCAAAAATACAGCGATAACCATTATTTCAATGCTGGCCTCCAATTCCCAAGATGTCTGCAGGCCAATGTTACGTGCAAGCACCATCCAAGTGACAATTAGGACTCCGCTAAACAGCAGTAACGCCGCAACCATTGCACTGCCGATACTTATACGGGTTACCCAAATATTGAAAAGATGCAGGGGATGGGCTCGTTGGCTGGGGGGGGTGTAAGTCCCCCCTTGAGCTTTATAAAAAACCGTCATTTTTGCTGCGACTTCTCTAGTGCATCGATGAGTTTTTGCGCTTCGGGGCTTATCTGGGAAAACTCAACCCATGCCGTCTTCTTGGCCAGCTCAAGCCACTCGTTGTATTCATCTTCTTGCATTTCCCTGACTTCAACGCCGGCGCTTCTAAATTTATCGACGGCCTTTTTTTTAACCAATAATTGTTCTTTGAGGAATGGGGCGTTGGTATTGTCTGCGGCCTGCTGAAATATCTTTTTTTGTTTCGGAGTTAGATTGTTCCAGGTTTGCATCGAAACCACCAAAGGTTGAAGCAGAACAAATATCGTGTAATCGCCGCCTAAGGTTGCGTATTCGGTCTGCTCGTATAATCTCATGCTTAGCAAACTTTCATAAGAAGTCATTAGCCCATCAAGTACTCCTGTTTGAAGCGCGCTGTACAACTCTGTTGAGGGCATCGATACGACTGAGGCGCCAGCGGAGCTCAAGACGGCGTCAATCGTTCTATCGGCTCCGCGCATCTTCAGTCCGTCCACTGAGTCAGGGCCAGTGATTGCACGCTCTTGGTTCGCGATGCCACCTTCCGTCCACCACCATGTAAGAATGTGGAAGCCATTCTTTTCTGCTATTACTTGGAGTTGATCCCTGTATTCACTTTTTTCCAGCTCCATACCACCTTCTACGCTTCTAACGGCACCTGGCAGTATCGTCACTGATAGCTCTGGAATTTTTCCGACACCGTAAACAAGAGGAAAAACCGATAACTGAATGCTGCCTTGCTGTAGCGCGTCAAGCTGACCAACAGGACTGCTGATCAAAGAAGCACCAGGATAAATGCGGAATTTTAAAGACGAGTCCAAGCGATTCACTTCTTCAGCAAACGCACGCGCTCCGACATCTCTTCCATCTCCTCTGGGCCACTGATGGGAGAGCTTTAATTGTTCAGCTTGTACGTTCGAGATACTGATCAACAGCATTAAAGTTGTAAGAATAATTGTTTTTGTTAAATTAATCATGGTGATCTCCAAGTGTTTATTTTAATAGCATTTCTGGCGTAATTAATTTCCTTGGTGGATGGTTCCCGCAGCGTGTAGCCTATTTACTCGATCGATATCTATGCCATAATCCTCCATCACTTCTAATGTATGCTGGCCAAAGGTCGGCGGTGCCGTACGCACAGATCCGTTAGCGAGCCCGTGCATCGATATAGGTAGCGCTAATTGTTTAAGCGGACCTAATTGAGGGTGCTCGACTGTTTCGACCATACGGCAATGTTTGACTTGAGGGTCGTTAAATACGTCGGCCAAATTATTGATCGGGCCTGCAGGAATCCCAAGTCCAATCATCTGCTCCGTCCATTCTTTACGGCTTCGCAGTAACAGTTTAGCTTCAATAATATTTTTCAATATGTTTCTGTTTTGCATCCTCTCTGCGTTAGTCACGAAGCGAGGGTCTGTCGTAAGATGTTCCAATTCGAGCAGCTTGCATAGATTCAGCCACATATCGTGGGTAGCAGGAGCTAAATTTATCGGACCATCAGCCGTCTCAAACACACCATATGGAGCGATAACAGGATGGGTATTACCAGTCGGCTCCGGAATTTCTCCCAAGCTTAAGTAACGCTGGCCCTGAACGCTGAGTAAGCCCACTAGACTGGCCAGCAATGAGCTTTCCACCAACTGGCCTCTTCCAGACTGTAGCTTTTCAATCCATGCAGCTAATACTCCCATCGCGACCCACATGCCGGTCGTAAGATCGCTAATGGCGACACCAACTCGGGTTGGGCCCGTCTCTGGCATACCTGTCACGCTCATCAGGCCAGCGTAGCCTTGTGCTATTTGATCAAATCCTGGCCAACTTCCTGCTGGACCTGAACTACCAAAACCGGTAATCGATGCGTAAATCAGACTAGGCTTGTCAGCGGCTAGCTCGGGATAGCCCAAGCCCATCTCTTTCATCTTTCCTGGCTTGAAATTCTCTACAATCACATCTGATTTCAGCGCCATATCACGTATTAATGCGAGCCCTTCCGGATTCCTGAAATCAATGCCAACGCCCTTTTTGTTACGGTTGCTGCTCAAATAATAGGCACTGTTTCCCCGATCAAATGGCCCCCATTGACGGATCATGTCACCGGTGGGGCATGGTTCAACTTTGATTACCTCAGCACCTAGATCCGCAAGAATCATGGTGCAAAAAGGGCCCGACAAAGCTCGGGTTAGGTCTAAAACCCGCATTCCGTCCAGTGGAAGAGTCATTTCATTTCCTCAGAATCTAATTTCTGATTCACATGCTTCCCTCAGTTTTTTAAAAATTTCCAGAGACTGTACCTAACAAAACTAGTCAATGGTCGAGACCTTGGAAAATACTATATAATGATTAGTTGATAAGATTTTCTTATACCTGAGTGTAATTTGGTCAGTATTTATTTTACGACTCGTTACTGAGTTGGGAGCTGTCGGCGGCGCTGCCATGCCAAATGCGGGGAAAATAGCAGGCTGATAATTGATCGGATGATTAGCAGAGTAAATTATTTCTATCCGAAACAATGGCGTTGTCTATATTTTTAGTCGTCGTCGGAAACGTGCTTTGACAACGAAAAAACCCTAACTGCACCTCTACGTCATTTAATTTTGGACGAACATTAATCAGTAAAGACTTGCTATGTCATCGGAGCAGTTATGAATCTGAAGCAACTTAGCTATTTCACAACAATCGTTGAATTCAAAAATATGACCCGGGCATCAGAAAAGCTCCATGTTGCACAGCCAGCCCTGAGCCAACAAGTGAGGCTTCTTGAGTCCGAGTTGAACATTAAGCTTCTGCACAGAAACGTACACGGGGTCTCGCCAACTAAAGAAGGCGAGTTGCTGTACCGCCATGCTCGATCTATTCTGCGACAGGTAGACAATACCCATGCTCTCCTAGTGAAAAAAGATGGTCCGATAAACGGAAAGGTTTCCATCGGCATGCCCTCAAGCACCGGAAGAGCAATTGCGTTACCCTTGCTACGGCAAACCATGCGTTTATATCCCGGTATAATTATCGAGATCGTTGACGTGCCAAGCGCTGACTTAACGACGCTGGTGGCTCAGGGGCGTGTAGACATGGCCATCACGCCCAACGAGCAACCTCGCCGGGGAATTTCCATGCAACCGGTGCTGGTTGAAGAGCTGTTTCTGATCATTAATCCCACCATGAAGGTATCTACTGTTCCGGTTCCTGTGGAAGAACTCGCAAATATTCCGCTCATTCTCCCCAGTAGGCCGAACACACTACGCGCAAGCGTTGATCAGTTTTTTATGGAAAAACAGCTGAGTTATGTGCTAGTGGCGGAAGCTAGCACCTCAGCCATACTAATTCCTGCCGTCAAAGCGGGTTTAGCGGCCACCGTATTACCTTGGTCAGCCGTGCGAGAGGAAGTGGAATCCGGCTCCCTATCATCTATACGATTGGCAACGCCCACTGTACGCGAGCTCTCATTATGCACGGCTGACTCGCTTCCTTTCACCGAGGCCGCGAGCCTGGTCAAAGGACTTTTCTTTGATATTGTTGATGAGATGATCAGGAGCGGGGAATGGCGAGG
>JBDNIR010000519.1:0-9235 GCA_041688195.1 Marinobacter sp. | reverse complement strand
GCTTTTCCAGCGTATGTTCTCACCTCGACTGTTGCCGGGTGGCTGAGTTCTTTCAGAAACGTCGCGCTGGTCTTTATGATAATGGGTCCCGTGGGTTCGCCCTTGAGGCCCAGTTTGAGTGAAGTAAGCCAGGTAATGCGTGCTTCTTCAAAAAACCGAAAATAAACCGTATTGTTGGCGTGGCCGTATGCATCCATGTCGCCCCACCGAAGCGGCATTTCAATGACGTGGACGAGATTACCGGGCTCAGACATAGAGACTCCTCTGGGTGATTCAGGACAGTGATGATAACGGCGCCTGAGAGACAACGCCTATTGTCGACGATTAATCTGTTAAGTCAAAATTTCAGGCCTGAACATGATCTTACGCACTGCAATAGAAGTCATCCGCATAAAAGTCGCGTTTTTGCTCTTATGCCTGATACCTCTCGCCGCGACGGCGCAGAGCGAGATCGTCGACGCTGACATCCGCTCCAGGGCTACCAGCGAAGCAGACCCCTATGAGAGCTGGAACCGTAAAGTTTACGACTTCAACGTGTTCATTGATGACTGGTTTTTGAAGCCCGTGGCGCAGGGTTATCGAGATGTTATGCCATCATTTGCAGATAGGGCGGTTACCAATTTTTTCAGCAATATCGGGGAAATCGGCAACTTTGCCAACAGTATCTTCCAATTAAAGGGCGAGGCGGCCGTAGTGGCTGCGGGGCGTTTTACCTATAACACCGTTTTCGGGCTTGGTGGCTTGTTTGATGTGGCTACCGTGTTTGAATTGCCGGAACGTTCGGAAGATTTCGGCCAGACCCTTGGCTATTGGGGAATGGGCAGCGGGCCATACCTGATGCTGCCTCTTATGGGGCCGTCGACCGGTCGTGACTTTACCGGTTTCGTGGTAGACGCGACCACCTTGCCAGGCCTGGGAACGGTGGTGGACGAGCCCGATTACTATTACCTGATCGGTCTGCAAGTCGTTGACCGCCGGGCGGACCTGATCCCTGCCGAGCGGTTCATCTCCGGTGACACTTATACTTTCGTCAGGAATGCGTATCTGCAAAGACGGGCTTATCTTATTAATGATGGACAGCCCTCGTCTGACCCCTTTGCCAGCGACGAGAATGACGAGGATCTGATGCTCGAAGATTTCTGATCGTTTCGCCGCGATCGGGTATCTGTGGTGGTCAGCGAAGGTAATGCGTGATCAAGTGGAGCAGACACGATGACGAGCGGAAAGATTCGGAAGTTTCGCAAAATGCTGTCAGAGGCGCCAAACTACGAGGTCTGGAAGGCGGCGGCGCTTGAGCTGGATTATCTGGAAGGTAACGTAGAGTGGAAAGAGGATTTCGTCTCTGATCTCTACCACTATGAACTCATTTACGACCGCCTCAGCAGCATCCGTCAATACCATCAGCAGAAAGACTACGAACGGCTGAAACGTGCCCTGCGTGAGGGGCTTCATCACGATCTTGGCAACATGGGAAGCGCGGCGCTTTATACCCGGTCCAGAGTAGGCACGAAACATCTCATTGAGGAATACATCACTGAAGTCTGTGAGTCCCTTGATTTTCTGTGCGACCAGACGGTTCCCGGCGTATCCGATGAAGACAAGATCCCGTTTTTCCGTGACACCCTGACCAGTTATGGGCGCCCGGCACTGCTGCTGAGCGGCGGGGCTACTTTGGGAATGTTTCATCTGGGTGTGATCAAGGTGCTCTGGGAAAGAGGGTTGTTGCCTCAGGTGATCGCGGGTTCCAGTGCCGGGGCGATTATAGCCGCCATGCTCGGTGTTCATACTGACGCAGAAATTCCCGAAATGCTGAACCCGGAAAATCATCACCTGACCGCCTGGAAATACAGGGGTGTGGTTAACGCCCTCAAGGGTCAGGGGCTAATGGACCAGGCTCAGCTGCGGGCCTGTCTGCGAGCTAACATTGGTGAATACACTTTTGAGGAAGCTTTTCAGCGTACGGGCCGGTCCATCAACATCAGCGTGTCACCGGTGCAGGCTCATCAGAAGGCTCGTTTGCTCTGTGGTTATACCGCGCCCTACCAATTGGTGTGGAGTGGCGCGTTGGCCAGCGCCGCAGTACCGGGTATTTTTCCACCTGTAACGCTGATGAAAAAAGACATGCATGGTAATGTGTTGCCCTACATGCCGAGGTTGCAGTTTGTGGACGGTTCGGTGGTCAGTGATTTACCGATAGAGCGCCTGATACACCTGTACGATGTGAACTTCACCATTGTCAGCCAGGCTAACCCCCACATTGTGCCGTTTTTGACTCGCACGGGCGACGACGAAAAACTGGCCCTGGCGGGGCTGCCATTTCACTTCTTCAAGTCGGAAATGCAGTTCCACGGGCGAGGGATATTCGATTACCTCCGCAAGCGGGTGCGCCCTGAGCTGCTGCGGCAGGCGGCAGGGCAAATGTACGCGATCATGACCCAACGTTACTCTGGTGACGTAACCATTGCGCCTCACTATGAGCTGCGCCATTATCGCCGGATGCTCAGCAATCCGGACCCGGTGTTTATTCGGCAATTGATGCTCGAAGGTGAGCGGGCCACCTGGCCAAAAATCTCAATGATCCGGGCCCACGGTAAGATATCGAAAACACTGGAACGGTGCATTGCCCGCCTTCGGGACCGGCAAAAATGCAAGAGGGCCGAGCTCCGACTTATTTCATCCAACGAACCTGTCTGACTGGACACGCATGTACTACGATTTTTTCGGTTTTCGGGAACCTCCGTTCTCGATTGCACCCGATCCACGCTATCTTTATCTGAGCGAGCGCCACAAAGAGGCGCTGGCCCACTTGATGTATGGGGTGAAAGGCCAGGGCGGCTTTATTGTGATTACCGGCGAAGTGGGTACGGGGAAGACCACTGTAAGCCGCTGTTTTATCGAAAATGTGCCAGATCACGTCGATATTGCCCTAATCCTCAATCCCAAGCTGTCCTCCCGCGAGTTGCTATCCAGCATCTGTGATGAACTGGGCATTAGCCATCCGGCGGGCGCCAGCATCAAGCGCATGATCGACCTGATTAATACCAATCTGTTGGAAGCTCACGCCGCTGGCCGTCACAAGGTGTTGATGATTGACGAAGCGCAGAATCTCTCCGCCGATGTGTTGGAGCAGCTGCGCTTGCTGACCAACCTGGAAACCGCAGAGAAGAAACTGCTGCAGATCGTACTGCTGGGACAGCCGGAATTGCAGGATATGCTTGCACAACCAGAACTCCGCCAGCTGTCCCAACGGGTAACGGCGCGCTATCACCTGGATGCGATCGAGCGCAACGAATTACCGGCATACCTCAGTTACCGGCTAAGTGTGGCAGGCCAGCGCACTGAGTTTTTCAGTCCAGGCGCTGTAAAGCTCCTGTTTCGGCGCAGCGGCGGTGTGCCTCGCCTTATCAATCTGATCAGTGACCGCGCCCTGCTGGGAGCCTACGCAGAAGGCCTGCATCAGGTCGATGCAAAGCATATTAAAGCCGCTGCAAAAGAAGTGCTGGGCCGGGCCCAGCGTCGTACAATCAAACCGCAGGATTCACAGAAATTGCTTATGGCGACGGTGGTCGTGAGTCTGGCGGCAGCGGTTGTCCTGACAGTGGCTTTGTTTCAGAAAGGCACGGTGACCTTTGGCAATGAAAGTCCGGTGCTGGCGGGCATTGTCGAGCGAACAGAGAGCCCCCCGGCTCTGCCTTCTGTTGAAAATGCGCCCCTGACTGAACCGAGTGTTGAACCCGTAGAGGCGCAGGAAAACACGTCAGAGCCCTTGCCGAGCGCACCCGCAGAGGCCGAGCAGGATATGAGTTTTACGGTAGAAGCCAATGGGGTGTCTCTGGCTGATGCTTTTCAGTCGCTGTTTGGTGTCTGGGGCATCAATTACCAGCCGGGGGCGAATCCGGTAGCCTGTGATTTTGCGGAGAGCACAGGTCTCAGGTGCCTTCATCGTCAAGGTAACTGGCGCAGCTTGCAGCAGATCAATCACCCGGTGATCCTGGAATTACAGGGTGAGGGCGGGGAGCCGCGTTTCGTCACAGTCATTTCGCTGGCCGACGGGATAGCCACCATTGCCTCCGAGACCGGGCCTCGTAAAGTATTGGTGGACGAGCTTGAACGTCACTGGTTCGGTGGCTATTCACTGGTCTGGCGGCTGCCTCCTTATATGCGCTCTGATACAAGCGCCGGCACGGGTGCGAGCCGGGAACTCTGGCTGAATGCCCAATTGATGCAGCTGGTTCGGCGCTACGCCAGCGATGGCGCTGAGCGTCAACGTCTTGAAGCCATGTCGCTGGATGAGCAAACAAGGTGGTATCAGAAAGAAAAAGGTTTGATGGCGGACGGCATAGCCGGTGCCATGACGCTGATTCAGTTGAACAACGATCTGAACCCTGGGGTCCCGAACCTCATTGCTGACGGAGATGCGAGCTGATATGTCGTATATTCTCGATGCACTTAGAAAGTCCGAAAATGAACGGCAGCAAGGCCGAATTCCGGATCTGGGCCAGCAGGTACAGTTAATACACCAGCCAAAGAAAAAGGCCGTCCCGGTGACAGTGTGGGTGGGTGTTGGGTTGATCCTGAACGCGTTCATTCTGGCGGCCATCTTCTGGCCCGGTATCGGGTTTATGTCCCTCGGCGTGACAATGTCATCCGATAAAATCTCCTCGGCGCCCCAGGCTATCAAGGGCGATGAATTTGTGCCGGCGCCCATTGTTGATACCCCTGTCAACCAGCGGGAGGAGGAAGTGCAGGTTCCCCACCCGACAGCGGCGGCTTCTGCCGACAATGCTGCCAGTCAGCCTTTTCCGGAATTGGTTAACGAGAGCGAGGAGCGCCCGACGTTAATAATTCCCTCCTGGAATGCGCCTCTGGAGGATTACCCCGAAGGTGTGAGTGAGGCGGGCAGGTTCTCTTCCAGTGAGCGGGTGCCTCACTTGGTTGAGTTGCCCATGTCATTCCAGCGCCGGGTGCCGAGCCTGATTTTCAGCAGTCACATCTACGCCTCTGATCCGGCCGCGCGCAGGGTGATGATTAACGATCAGTATCTGCGTCCGGGTGAGCAGTTTTCCGGTATTCGTGTTGATCGCATTACGCCCGAGGGCGTCGAGCTGAGTCTCAATGGCCAACGTTTCCGGGTTGGTGTGGTTCGCGACTGGATAAGCCCCCGCTGATGGCATTATCAGAATCCGTCAAAACGTCGATCCAGCAGGCCTATCGTGATGTCCTCAGCGGCAAGGGCATTCGCGCCCGCTATGGCCAACGGCTGATGATCGCCGAAATCGCCCGCTATATCGGCAATATCACCGCCAATGATGGTGAGCGCACTTCCGCTCCGGCAGCGTGTGTTGTCGAGGCGGGGACCGGCACCGGCAAAACCCTGGCGTATCTGGTCTCTGCGATACCGGTGGCCCAGGCTCTGGGCAAAAAGCTGATAATTTCTACAGCAACGGTGGCCCTGCAGGATCAGATCGTTCACAAGGATCTTCCGGATCTGAAGAAACACAGCAAGCTGGATTTCACCTGGGCGCTGGCCAAGGGGCGAGGCCGCTATCTCTGTCTGTCGCGTTTGGAAACACGCCTTCACGAGGAGGGTGTGGGTGATAGCGACAGCATGCCGCTGTTTGTTCTCGATGAGCCCCGTAACGACGAACCCGGTACCCGGGAATTCTTCGAGGATATGCTGGCCCGCTATGGTTCCCGTGATTGGGACGGCGACCGGGACCACTGGCCGAGTCAGATTCCCGACGACACCTGGCGCCAGGTAACGACCGATCACCGCCAGTGTACCAACCGACACTGTAGCTATTTTGACAGCTGTGCGTTTTTTGATGCTCGCAAAGGTCTGGATAACGCCGATGTGATTGTCGCCAACCACGACCTGGTGCTGGCAGATCTGGCGCTTGGAGGCGGCGCGATTCTGCCAGCGCCTGAAAACGCGCTGTTTATTTTTGACGAAGCGCACCACCTGCCAGATAAAGCTTTGAATCACTTTGCGGCCTCTGTGCCGCTCAATGCCACTCGACAATGGTTAAAGCAACTATCCCAGGCGCTGTCGAAGATACCTGCCTTTCTGTCCCCCGGTACCGTGGCGGCCAAAACGGTAGATAAGATCGGCGTTGCATCACGAGATCTCGACAACGTTATTGTGCAGGTCTACGACGAGGCGGAGCAGAATACGGTCTGGGAGTTCAGCGAGGAACGCCGCTCAGCGCAATGGCGATACCCGGAAGGGCAGTTGCCGGAGGCGATGGCGGAGTTGGCGGCCTCTGCTCAGATATCCACTGCTGCCCTGGTTCGTCAGCTGGGCGTGTTGGTTGACGAGTTACAGAAAGCCTTTGACGAGAAGCGCGGACACGATGTTGACCGGGACACCGCTGAGGCCTGGTTTCCTATTATGGCCGCCTTTCACAGTCGCGCTGAAGATCAGCTTCGATTATGGGTTGCCTGGTGCGAAAAACATTGCAATGCAGAAGGCGAAAATACCGGTGGCACCGAGGGTAAACGGCTGAGAAATCCGCCTCCGGCCCGATGGGCTATTCGACAACGCTGGGACCATGCGGAAGACATCACCTTCTACAGCAGCCCGGTGCTGGCCAACAGTTTGCTTTATACGCGGCTCTGGTCGCGGGTTTACGGCGCCATTCTGACCAGCGCTACCCTGACGGCGCTTGGGCGTTTTGATCGCTTGCAGGCGAGGGCGGGACTGCCAGAGGAAAGCCGCTTTCTGGTGGTGCCGAGTTCCTTCCGTTATGGCGAGATGGCAACCGTTGAAGTCCCGAATATGCCCGCTTTACCGACTGAAACGGAAGCCTTCACAGACGCATTGGTAACAAAGCTGCCGGGTCTGTGGGCAGGCGAAAAAGCGACCTTGGTACTGTTTACATCCCGTCGGCAAATGCATGCGGTGCGCGACAGGTTGGCGCCTGAGTATCCAGAGCTGATTACCACCCAGGACGACATGGCGAAAGGTGAAGTGTTACGCCGGCATTGCGAGCGGGTCGACAACGGCCGACCCAGCGTGCTGTTCGGGGTTGCCAGTTTTGCTGAGGGTATTGACCTGCCAGGTACCTATCTTGGGCATGTCATCATAACCCGGTTACCGTTTTCGGTTCCGGATGATCCGATCGAAGCCAGCCTTGCGGAATGGGTTACCCGACGCGGCGGCAATCCGTTTATGGAGATCACGGTTCCGGATGCGTCAATCAAGCTGGTGCAGGCCGTGGGTCGTTTACTTCGGACGGAATCCGATACTGGTCGGGTAACAATTCTTGATCGGCGCATTATCAGTCGTCGGTATGGGCAGCTCCTGCTGGATGCACTACCGCCGTTTCGACGCCTGATCGAACATTAACATTTCCTGGCTGTTGTCCTGTTGTCGAACGGCGGTATAAAGCAGGAAGTTGCGGATATTAAGCGATGGCAATCCGTTATAAAGACGGTTTTGGTCTACACTGCTTATCAGGCACTATCTATTCTTTAAAAATATGGGTGTGGATATTTTTATGCGCATACTATGCTCAGCGGCCGGCGCAACACATTAGGGAGCGAGGGGTTAAATGAAATTACAACAGCTGCGTTATATCTGGGAAGTGGCGCACCATGAACTGAATGTCTCAGCCACTGCCCAGAGTCTGTTCACCTCTCAGCCCGGTATCTCGAAACAGATTCGCCTGCTGGAGGATGAGTTGGGTATCGAGGTTTTCGCCCGCAGTGGTAAGCATCTCACCCGAATCACCCCTGGTGGCGAAACCATTATTCGGGAGGCCGGTGAGATTCTCCGCCGCGTTGAGGGCATCAAGAAAATCGCCCAGGAATTCAGTAATCAGCGTAAAGGTGATCTCAGCATAGCCACCACCCATACCCAGGCCCGTTATGCATTGCCTCCGATTATCCAGGGGTTTATTGAATCCTTCCCGGATGTGTCGCTGCACATGCACCAGGGCACGCCTATGCAAATCTCCGAGATGGCTGCCAACGGCGCGGTGGATTTTGCCATTGCCACCGAAGCGATGGAGCTGTTCAGCGACCTGATTATGATGCCCTGCTATCTCTGGAACCGCTCGGTGATCGTGCCGAAAACCCATCCGCTGGCGAGCGTGCGCGAGCTTACCCTGCCGGTCCTGGCGGAGTATCCGTTGGTTACTTACGTGTTTGGCTTCACCGGCCGCTCCAAACTGGACGAGGCGTTCCAGTCTGCCGGTTTAACACCGAAAGTCGTCTTCACGGCGGCTGATGCTGACGTGATTAAAACCTACGTCCGGCTGGGTCTCGGTGTGGGGATAATCGCGAGTATGGCATTTGATGAGAAGGTCGACACAGACCTGGTCGCCCTTGATGCCCGCAAGCTGTTCAGTTCAAGTGTGACGCGGATCGGGTTCCGGAAGGGCACGTTCCTGCGGGGCTACATGTACGATTTCATCATGCGGTTTGCGCCCCATCTCACCAGAGAGCGGGTAGACAACGCCGTTGCCCATCAGGGCAGCCGGGCGGAAATTGAAGAGCTGTTCCGGGACATAGAACTTCCCACCTACTGAGGTAATATGGGCGGGAAGTTCACGCTGATTTCATTCTGTAGCGATAACATTGCCCGCATGCAGCCCGCATTCTTTTTTCGTGGCCTCTTCCCACCACCAACGGCCTTCCCGTTCGTGCTGCCCGGGTAGAATGGGCCGGGTGCAGGGTTGGCAGCCGATACTGACGAAGCCTTTGTCATGAAGGCTGTTGTAGGGCGCTTCTGTCATCCGGATATAATCCCAGACTTCCTTAGAGGTCCAGTTCGCCAATGGGTTGAATTTTACCAGCGTTCTTTCGTCACTTGAGAAGGCCTCATCCCGCTGGACGATGGGCACGTCATTCCGGGTGTCCGGGCTCTGGTCCCGACGCTGGCCAGTAATCCAGGCATCAACGGTGGCGAGTTTGCGGCGTAACGGGTTGACCTTGCGAATCCCGCAGCATTCGGAGTGGCCGTCTTGGTAAAAACTGAACAGGCCTTTCTTGTTGACCAAGGCTTCCACTTCAGCGGCATCCGGGAACAGGATTTCGATATCAATATTGTAGTGACGGCGGACCCGGTCAATGAACTCATAGGTTTCTGCATGGAGCCGCCCGGTGTCCAGGGTAAAAACCTTCAGGTTATCCGTCATTTTGTGGGCCAGTTCGATCAGGGCAACGTCTTCCGCGCCGCTGAAAGAAATAGCGATGTTGTCGTATCGGGCCAGGGCGGCCTTGATGATCGCTC
>JBDNIR010000518.1:0-6756 GCA_041688195.1 Marinobacter sp. | reverse complement strand
CTCGCAAAACGGTACGCCCGGACCTACGGTACCCGGACCTACGAAATTCTTCGGGATCATTCCTCTGTTGAATCATTGGGACAGCTTTTTGGCGGTAATCTCTACGCGGCTGAAGTCGAGTATTTACGGGATCATGAATGGGCCATCAGTGCAGAAGATATTGTCTGGCGTCGCACCAAGCAGGGCTTGCGCATGAAAGACGATCAGGTTAACGCACTTCAGGAGTATCTTGATCAGAACCCTCGCTAGACGCTCACAAGGCTGGGTTTACAGAGTTGTTGTAGTAGGCATGGCAGCTTGGCTGCTCTCCACCACCCCGTAATATCAGGGGTTTGCCGGTCGCAAAGCGACCGGCTTTTTTATGCCTGTCGCTTAGGAAAGCCAGAAGCTATCCAGGAGTTGTTCAGAGGCTCCCCAGAACCTGGTCACCAACTGCAAAAAAAGGCCGGATGCTTATCGCACCCAGCCTTCGTTCCAGCGTTGTGACCTCGTTGGTAAGCCCTTAGAACGTGAGCTGTGAACCCAGGATAAAGGCATTGTAGTCGCTATTAGCCGCAGAGCTGGAAAAATCCTGTAGCTCTACCAACACGGTCCAAGCGTCTGTCGCTTTATAGCGAGCAAACAACATGGCCAGTTCAGTATCATCATCACTCAGGTCATCCGAGCCCTCGCCGTAACTGGCACCCAAGGTGGTACGATTGAAACCATAAGTGCTCTCAACGTACCACTGATCAGCATCTTCTTCCTGAGCACCGCCGGTCACGCCGTGACCACCCACCACAAAATTACCGGTACCTTGGGTCGTGGCGTAGTTGGCCCGCAGGCCAAAGGCCCCAGCCGAAATAGCGCCACCAAAGTCGATACCTGTCATAGTGAAGTCATCAACAGCGGTATTATTGACATCAACTTCCTGAACGAATGCGCTCGACCACAAGGTCAGCATATCGCCGGTCCAGACCACATTACCCTCAAGACGCGGGCTTTCAGTGCCAACGTCTGCGTCGATCGCTGCACCATCTTTCGGCTTTTCAGGCTGGAACGCACCAACCTTGAATTGCAATCCCCCCATACTGGGTGAAGTATAGGTTACCCGAGGATTGAAGTTGGCGTAGAAATAGCCATTACCAATGCGTCCGGCGGTGGCATCGCCCTGATTAGGACTAAACAGGCCGACACCCATACCGCTGCCATTGTCACCGATGGCAGGTACGCCAAAAATACCGAACCCCTTACCGATGTTCAAGGTACCAAAGTCACCGGCAACAGCGATTTCCGCCACACGGCTCTCAACCCCGGAGACCCGGCCAAAGCCCTGACGGCCAAAACCAGAGTTCTGAACACCATCGGCGCCCGACAAATGACTGTTTAACTGAAAGTGGCCGGAGACATCGAGGCCGTGCTGAGTCGGTGCATAGACGTTGGTCTGCAACGTGGCGGGGTTGAAGCCGGTGGTAATACGGAAGGCATCTTCCTCAAGGTTATCGTTGTCGCTCAAGATAGCGAACACGGGAATATGGCCGTTGATGCCAAGCTTCCATCCATTGTCGGCTTCAAATGAGAATTCAGCTGAGGCTGGCGCAGCAAAGCCCGCGGCCAGAAGCGCTATGGCAGAAACCAGGGGCGCCTTATGCAGGCCCTGGCGGTTAGATGTAGTGTGATTGAGTGATTTCTTGTTTTCGATCATGATTGCTTCCTGTTTTTATTTGCGCTGTTTACAGCGTGAAACCGTGTTTCACGCGTTTCCCGAACCTGAAACACCAGCGATGGGTTGATTCGATGGTCGAGATAGTACAAATCTAACTCTTAATTCGAAAAATAGAAAGTTTACGAACATATTTTTTTCGTATTTTACGAACATTTATTTCTAAAGAATTACAAAAATAAACATGCAACACTACTTCAAGCAGCTAAATTTTAGTATAAGATTCTAATAATAAATAGATTATTGGAATTTTAAACAGCCAATCCAAAGCGCATCTTATCGAAAAAAGGATGATCCTGGTCATTTACCAAGCCACTTACTCAACTTTACTCTCATCATACGATTATTTATTAAACTCTTTATTATCAGTATATTATGTGATTTATACGAGCACAATCCGGTATTTCAGCTTTGATTAGAACCGGGGTTCCAGTCTTCCTTGAAGCGTTCTCCTGATCGTTGACGAACATATTTTTTATTGATAACTATTCGTACAACGAATGCCAGAACAACAAAAATACTTAAGGATTTTCAGATGAAACATCTCACCAGGCTTTTTGTAAAACCCACCATGCTCATGTTCTTTTGTGCCTCACTTGCAGCTACTCCGGTGAGCGCAGGACCTTATACCGATGCCTTGACCCCTGAACGTAAAGCCGTGATCGAAGGGTGGCTTGACCGGGAACTGACGGTCTCCTCTCTCACTCGCGACCAGCAGCTTGAAGAACTGGCCTGGTTCACACAGGCTGCGGAGCCCTTTCGTGGCATGGAGATTAAGGTGCTCTCCGAAGACATTACGACTCACCGGTACGAGTCCAACGTGTTGGCAAAGGCGTTCACGGACATTACAGGCATCCTGGTCGAACATGAGATACAGCCTGAGGGAGACGTAATAAAACAGGTCAACCTGCAACGGATCATGGCGGCCAAGGGTAGTTACGATGCGTTTGTGAACGACTCGGATCTGATTGGTACCCATTCCCGCAGTGGTTGGGCGCTGGCCCTCAGCGACTATATGAAAGGGGACGGGAGGGATGTCACCCTGCCGACACTGGATCTGGACGACTTTATCGGGATCAGCTTCGTCACCGGACCGGATGGCAAGATTTACCAGTTACCGGATCAGCAATTCGCCAACCTGTACTGGTTTCGCTATGACTGGTTCCAGCGCCCGGAGCTGAGAGCAAAGTTTGAGGATATTTATGGCTATGAGCTCGGGGTACCTATCAACTGGTCAGCCTATGAAGACATTGCTGAATTTTTCACCATTCACGTAAAGGAAATTGATGGCAAGCGAGTCTACGGCCACATGGACTACGGTAAACGGGATCCGTCCCTGGGCTGGCGCTTTACCGATGCCTGGTTTTCCATGGCGGGGGCTGGCGACAAGGGCCTGCCCAATGGCAAACCGGTCGATGAATGGGGTATCCGGATGGAAGGCTGTCATCCAGTGGGCTCAACTATGGCGCGCGGCGGCGCAACCAATAGCCCGGCAGCGGTCTATGCGCTTAACAAGTATATCAACTGGCTGGAGCGCTTCGCACCACCGGAGGCCATTGGCATGACCTTCGGTGAAGCCGGCCCGGTGCCCGCTCAGGGTCATATAGCCCAGCAGGTGTTCTGGTATACAGCGTTCACCGCTGACATGACCAAGCCAGGGCTCGCTGTGGTCAATGAAGACGGTACGCCAAAATGGCGCATGGCGCCCTCACCTCACGGCGCTTACTGGGAGGAAGGCATGAAACTGGGCTATCAGGATGCCGGAGCCTGGACCATTCCCCGTGCCATGGACCCACTTCGTCAAAAAGCCGCCTGGCTTTATGCGCAATTCACGGTGGCCAAGGCGGTCTCCCTAAAAAAAACACTGGTTGGCCTGACGCCGATCCGCGATTCGGACCTGGCCGCCCCGGAGATGCAGGAAGCGGCCCCGAGGCTCGGTGGCCTGGTGGAGTTCTATCAAAGCCCCGCACGCAACGCCTGGACGCCTACCGGCATCAACGTGCCCGATTATCCCAAACTGGCGAAGCTCTGGTGGCCCAATATTGCTGACGCCATCACGGGCAAGCGCACACCCAGGCAGGCCCTTGATCGCCTGGCGGAAAGCCAGGATCGTGCAATGGCCGTGATGCAGCGCAACTACTCGGTTAATACCTGTGGCCCCATGCTGCTTCCTGATAATGAAGTTCGGGGCGAAGCCTGGTGGCTGTCACAGCCTGGAGCTCCAAAACCTGAGCTGGGGAACGAGAAGCCCGACGGAGAAACCCTCCCCTACGATGAACTGCTGCAGGCATGGCGCGAAGGCAGAGCCCGCTAGCCGCGCAAGGTCCTGCGTCAGCCAAGCGCGAGTAAACGCTTTACGCGCGCCTGCAACCTCGGCACAACCTGCTCCTCAAACCAGGAGTTGCGCCGCAGCCACAGATTATTTCGCGGGCTGGGATGCGGAAGTGGAACCACATCGGGCCAGAATGACTCCCAATCCGCTACCGTTTCCGTCACTGAACGCTTGCGCTTGTCCTGCCCAAGGTGCCAAGCTTGGGCATACTGGCCGATAGCGAGGGTCAGCTCAATGTTTTCGAGCCCTGCCATTAATGCCTGTCGCCAGGTTGCTGCGCATTCCGGCCTGGGTGGTTTATCTCCGGACTTCCCGGTGCCCGGGTAACAGAACCCCATGGGAACGATGGCCACGTTCTCCTCATCGTAAAAAGTCTCCCGGTCAATACCCATCCAGTTCCTCAGGCGGTCACCGCTGGGATCGTTGAACGGAAGCCCGGTATCGTGAACACGGCGTCCCGGCGCCTGGCCGACAATCAGCAAACGCGCCCGACGGCTGGCCTGGATAACCGGACGGGGCGGGTTGGGCAACACATCACAGCAAAGTGTGCACTGCCTGACCTGCGTCAAGAGCTCCGTAAACAAATCGTCTGCCTGAGTCATAGTGGCATCCTGTCTTACCTCTGTGTTTTGGCTTGTTAACTTCAACTTTACTTTTCACTGTCGTTACCGCAACCATGATGACCCACATGGTTATGATTCGTGCCCCATGGAGGGCTTCGATGACCGCCGGGTTCGCCGCATTCTTGACGTCCCGAAGGACGGCAATGTGATCATGGTGTTGGCCGCAGGCAGGCGTGCGGACAACGGCATCTATAACCGGCAGTATCGGTTTGATCCAGCCGATTTCATTCATCAGCTGTAGGCTACCTGCTGGCGTATCAGAATTTAACAATCCTTTTATTGGTTACATACCGGCCAAACCATACACTGGTGTTGCGTTTGAAAAATACACCGCACCGATACGCTCCGGGGAAACCGGAATCAGCGCATCCGGTTGGCTCTTGCCTCTCGCTGAACGTCTCTGGAGCTCGTGTTTTGCAGTCAGTAGATTTGATCGAAACAGAAATTCCCGTAGCGGATGTGCAGCTAGGTATGAACGTGGTGCGGCTTGATCGTGCCTGGACTGAAACAGACTTCCCGCTTCAGGGTTTTATTGTTCGCAGCGCCGACGATATTCAGGCACTTCAGGAACAGTGCGAATCGGTGTTTATCGAAGGCCGGGTTTTCTATCGGGAGCGGCTGGCTAAAACGACCCAGTCCCGCCTTGGTAAATCAGGATCGAAATCAGCATCCGAACCACAGCGCCAGGTGTCTTACATCAACAAAATTGCTTTCGATGAAGAACTCGGCAATGCCATGCAGAGTTTTCATACCTGCCGTAATCTGGCCAGAAATATCCTCGATACCATCCGCCTGGGACGGGTCATAGACCTCAATGAAATCCGGCCAGCCGTTAAGGGAATTGTTGCCAGTATTCTTCGCAATCACTCGGCACTGCTATGGCTTACCAAAATTCGCAATAAGGATGATTACACCGCCGAGCACTCCATGAACGTTTGTGTATTGTCGGCAGCCTTTGGCAAGCATCTGGGTCTGGGCGACAAGGAGTTGGAAGTTCTGGCGCTCTGCGGTCTGCTGCACGATGTGGGTAAAATCAAGGTAGACGAGTCCGTGTTGAACAAGCCCGGCGTCTTCACCCCGGAAGAGTTCGAGCATATGAAGCTGCATCCGGTATTTGGCCGCCAGATACTCGCGGGAATCAACAGGCTCGAGCCCATTGCCGTCGATGTTGCACACAGTCATCACGAACGAATGGACGGCTCAGGTTACCCGCGGGGACTCCAGGAAAGCCAGATCCCTTACTTTGCCAAAATCGTTGCGGTAGTTGATGCCTACGACGCCATTACCGGGCACCGGGTATACGACAGCGCCAAGTCCTCGAAGCAGGCACTGGATATTCTCTATAAGTGTCGGGGAACCCAGTTTGACGACGAGCTGGCCCTGGAATTTATCCGTTTTATCGGAATCTACCCGCCCGGCGCGCTGGTGGAGCTCAGTAGCGGTGAAATAGCGCTGATCCTGGAATCTCATGTAGTGACTCGCCTGAGGCCCAAAGTTCTGGTGGTGCGGAATTCAGTCAAACAACGATGCCGGGAAAAAGTGATGGATCTGATGAGCCTGAATGTGGAAGGCAGTACACCCATCACTATTTTGAAAGAATGGCCGAACGGCAGTTTCGGTATTGACCTCACGACCTACCTCGAGCAAGGCCTGAAACTTAAGCGCCATGATTCCGCCAATGCGGAAGATGTGGTGAACTGCTTCAAGTAACAAACTATCCGCTCACACCTGCACTCACTCCCACCCCACTTTCTCCGCCCCGATTGCTCATCGTACTTCCGGATTTCCTAGCGCCTCAGCAGCACCCAGCAAACCTGTATACGTCTCGGTCACGAGATAGACCGGCGTGAATTCCATTAGCGGTCGCATCCGACCCTTGTCTTCAAAACCGCTCTGGAAAGGGCTATCAAGAAAAAATTCGATAAACCGGGGAAGGATGCCACCACACAGGTAGACTCCGCCCAGACTCCCGAGGGTCAGGGCTGCATTTCCCGCCACCCGACCAAGAATGGTAAAGAAGTGGCGCAGCACTTGGTGTGCCAGGGTATCCGAACGCTCTAGCGCTGCCGCAGTGATTTTATCCGGCGTATCCAGAGGCG
>JBDNIR010000013.1:0-2530 GCA_041688195.1 Marinobacter sp. | reverse complement strand
TAAAACTTATGAGTATGTGGATAAAGAAACGAACGAACCAATGACATCGATATTCACTGGATTTGCAAGAAATGAAGAAGAAGAAAGAGCAGGATTGGCATCGTTAAGAGCAGATAGATTTAAATGGGAAAGGGATGATGCTTTCAGAGAAGCTAGCGGATTTGATGGTGTGAGCTTTCGGTAAGTCTGCGTGACAACTCAAACTTTATATGAACAGCCATAATAGGGTCGACTTAAATACGTCAGACAGGAGTAATCCTACCCCTAAGTCGGGCATGCTCCTATTCAATATGTGACCATTTAATGACCGCTTAATTTAAGCCACGATGTGTTGATTTTCCTCAAGTGTCTCCTGATAATTCCAGGGTAGCCACTGTTTCGGATTTTCCTCTAGCTTGCGACGGTTTTGTTGTAGTTTTGATAAGTAATCAAAGCAGTTAATGCCATTGAGTTCACACGTGGCAATTAATGACGTGATGACATCTCCCACATGTGCACCTGCCAGGGTTTTATAAAACAACGCATTTTTTCGGCCCCGGACAATCAGTTTGATGACTCTTTCGGTTAAATTATTGTCCAGTGTTGCGCCTTCTATTCGACAGAATGCACTTAAGCCGTCAAAGTGTTTCAGGAAGTAGTTGATCGCTCGACCAAGCCCGTTATTTTCTTCCGTTTGTCTTTTTTTCAGTTGCTCTTCGCACCAGTCTTGCAGCGCAATCATTACTGGAAGTGAGTGTTCTTTATGGTAATCCAGGCGCTCTTTATGGCTCATGTCTTCGTTTTCAGTGTGCGTATCGTTTTGCCATACGGTCGCATAAAGCCCAATAAAGTATTCCACTTCTTCAGGAAAGTTATTGATCACATCCACAAATTTTCGACGGCTATGGGCATTGCACAGCGTGGTTTCACTCACTGTGGATTGGGGGGTGTTGCTTGATAAGGCGTCACTCATCACAAGGGGCGCTGGTAATCCTTTCTGCCGCCCTGCCAGAATCTCATCAATCCATTCGCCTGAATGCCCGATATTTGTTTTAAATAGCACAAGTTGTTTGCCGTCGCTTTGTGTGGCGATCAGGCAGGAGGAGTAAATGCCGGTACGTTTACGCATTCCCTGACCATTACGGGCCGGTTTTTCAGTCGATTTCTCCGTTAGTATTCGGTTACCGGTATCATCAATATTAAAGCGGTAAGCACTGGCGGCGTACTGCTTTAAATATTCAAATACGGGTGTGACGCCACTCACCAATAATACACATTGGTCATAGATCGTTGAGGCGGTTACCGGTACATTCATAAAGTCTTGCAGACTTTCTTGCCGGTAATATGGGTTACCCATATAAAACTTGCTGATGGCCATAATGGCTCTTGCGGAGTATCCATATTTTTGCTGCCGTGCCCCGTCTAGCAAGACATCATCCGGTAAGGGGGCGCTAAAGACCAGGCCACATAAGTTACAGCGTAACTGCTCCATGATGTGTTTTTCGACAGAAAGCGGTGCTTGACCGGTAATGCGGATAAAGCTGGCAGGTTCTGTTTTATACACACGGCCTTGTTCGCACTCTGGGCATATCTGGCCTTTTTTCAGGTCTTTCAGATCATGATGACAGACTGTTGGCGGTAACGGTTTCGTCTGGTTTTGTGGGGGCTTTTTAGGAGAACGTTTTTTGTTTGATACTGTGCCGTTATCTCTTAAAGCTGCCTGATTCTCAGAGGAGCTGACAAGCCCCATTAGCTTGAGATAACGTGTCTTTAGATAACTACTGCCTTCCAGTTTTTGTTGCATCGTCGCAAATTGTCTTAGAATTTGCAGAATCAAACGGACATCACCGGGTTCCGGTGATAAACCATCCGTCAGATTACTTTCCATGCGCTCAATGAGCGCGTCCATGTCTTCTATTGATATTTCAGTGACGTCATTGGTCATACCGTGGTGTCATCCTTGTCTTCTTTTCCTGGAATTTCGGGGCGAACTATACCCAAAAAATACCGGAACTCCAGGTTATTTGCATGATTTATATAATCTTTTTTATAAAACGCCTGTCACAGACGATATCGGGCCGGGTGTTTGTAGCAGACGCATGAGTATTTTCGCGGATAAAGGGGAAATTGCCTGATGGCTCTTGGGCCAGCCGGTGAATTTTCCTTTTGACAGGCGCTTGGTCATTAACCAAAAACCGTTATCCTCATAGACAAGCACGCGAATCATCGTTTTGGAACGATTAATAAAAATAAATAAAGTGCCCGTCATCGGATCCGCTGATAAAACATGGCGACAGTGGGCGATTAAACCATCCATTTGGCGGCGAAAATCCACGGGGTCAATAGCGACCATAATAGGGCTGCTGGCGGTAACAGGGATCATTGATTGTTACCTGCCATCTGGATGAAGGTATTCAGTTGTGAGGCGCTCACGTTACCTTGCAAACACCAGTGGTTGCCGTTTGCTTGTGTGAGACTAAGCGTCAGTTCGTGACAGTGACTGGTTTCAGTGGGTGGCTCAAGTGGTAGCGCAACAAATTTTACGGCACTT
>JBDNIR010000517.1:0-6154 GCA_041688195.1 Marinobacter sp. | reverse complement strand
CTGGTGTTCGCTACCCATCACCCTTCGCTGTTAGGTCTGGCCAGCCGGGTTGTCCGCATCGATGGAGGGCGCATTCATGATGCATGAGCTGCTGCCCTGGTTAAGGCTGATTGGTCAGCGCAAAGGCCGGCTGCTTTTGGGTGCTGTCCTGATGTTGATTACCTTGCTCGCAGGTCTTGGGCTGTTGGCCTTGTCCGGCTGGTTTATCACCGCCACCGCTTTGGCCGGCCTATTGATGGCCGCCGGTACATTGATCACATTTGACGTGTATGTGCCCGGAGGAGGCATTCGCGCCTTTGCCCTTACTCGCACCGCAGGCCGTTATATGGAGCGGGTCTATAACCACGATACGGTACTGCGACTGTTGGCAGATATCCGGGTACATGTGTTTCGTAGTCTGGCGGCTTCAAACACTCTACTTCGCGATCGCGGCTCCGACTGGCTTGCTCGCATGACCACTGACGTGGATGCCATGGACACCTTGTTCCTGCGGCTGGCGGCACCGACAGGGATGGCGGTTTTATTGAGTCTTGGACTTGTTGTAATACTCGGTGCAATGGCAGGTTATGCCTTTGCACTGGTGATTGCCGTTTTCCTGATATTAGCCCTTGGCATCGCAACCATAGCGTTATTTTGGCGAACGGGAGAGCGTTCGTTCCGACAACAATCCTCGGTTGAGGCCCTTCGTGGCGACGTTATCCAATATCTCGAGGGCCAGGCGGAACTGACAGCTGCTGGCGTCGTCCAGCCTTACCGAAATCGCCTGCTGGCCGAGACCGAACAATGGTCACAGGATCAAGGCATCATCGACCAGCGCAGCGGATGGCATGGCGCGATCTCTATGTTGTTAGTGAATGGTGCGATGGTGGCGGCACTGTGGTTGGGGTTGCAGCTATTTCAGGCCGGAGTTATTTCAGGCCCGGTGATGGCACTGATCCCCCTGGCTCTGCTGGCCATGAATGAAGTGTATGGGATGCTGCCAGAAGCCTATGCCCGCCTCGGCGCGACCCTTGCTGCGGCTCAACGCCTGAACCGGGACAGCGGCCACGATGCAGCGGCTAACGCTGTGGACGATGCCACTCATAACCAGGACGAGGATGAGCAAACGCCTCCTGGTTTCTCATATTCAGTGAGGCCTGGCGAGCATGTGGGGTTTGTAGGTCCGTCAGGCTGTGGCAAATCCACCCTGGCGAATATTGCCGCCGGTCTTGTGGCAGCCGGTGCAGGCAGCTACAAGCTTGAGTCAAAGCAAGGCCCGGTGGCGCCGGGCTCACATCGCGCCACTGTCACATACCTTACTCAGGCCACGCATCTATTTGATGACACTCTCCGGAACAATCTGCTGATAGCTGACCCGGACGCGAGTGACCAGCAACTTATCAGCATGCTGGAAACCGTGGCACTTACTGCCTTGTTAGACGAGCTACCAGAAGGACTGAATACATGGCTCGGTGCATACGGAAAACAGGTATCCGGTGGCGAAGCTCGCCGTATTGCACTGGCCCGGGCGCTGCTTCGTAACACTGGCCTGATTATTCTGGACGAACCCTTCACCGGCCTCGACGAAACTACCCGGGCCCTGGTCAGGGACAGAATGTCACCACGGTTAGCGGGCAAAACCGTCATCTGTTTTGCCCACTCTGCGGAGGCACTGACCCGGGTAGATACCGTGATAACGCTAGCTGGCTCTCGCTAACCGTGCTGCAGCTGTCGGTGCAGTCTCAGCGCTGTTCCTGCAGCTCGAACGTCAGGCCGGAATGTTCCCGCAATCTATCCAGAAGATGATCTCCAAAGATTGACGACGGAGTCCAGAAACCGCCCGGCTTATCGGTTTTGCTGATATCCAGCGCCAGACATAACCCCGCCTGCCCCAGCATTTTGCCGGTGGAGCCATAGCCAGGGTCCATATCACCGGTAACCTTGGTCCGGATACTCTGGCCTTTGGCGGTTTTACCAATAAAGCGCAGATCGTAGAAGCCGTTCTTCTGAGCCTCGTCGCTCGGGCCTTCACCAGGCTTGGGCACGACAAACCGCTCGAGTACGTAACGCGTCGGCTTGATCGCTGACGCCACCAGGAAGCCGCCCATCGCGGCGGTAATGCCGTAAGCAGCCAGCCGGCCCTTCACACCTTTACCCGTCATCATGGCTTCGTCGTAGAGGAACTCCTTACCATAGGTCGCGCCCTGTAGGGCATTGGAGCGATGTACGATACGAGTGTTAATAGCGGCCATCACGAAGGGCGCAAGCCAGACATTGAAATCAGGATCGAATTCAGCTGATTTCACATTGGGCTGACGTGCAGCGGAGCGGTGCTCCGGTGGGCACAAGGAAAAAGGATTCGCCAGTTGCTTGCGCAACGCCGGATTGGAAGCCGCTTCCTTGGCGACGTTCATAAGGCTGGCAACGGTTCCGCCGGAAAATTCGCCCTTGGCGGTCCGCACGCGCATTTTGACCTCGGTACAGCTCGCGCCGAACGTTTGCTTTGCCTGTTGCTGAAGAAAATACACGCCCATGTCTGACGGAATCGAATCAAAACCGCAACAATGCACAATTCTGGCGCCGGAAGCTTTGGCCTGATCTTCGTAGGTTTCAATCATCTTCCGGATCCACTGCACCTCACCGGTCAGATCACAGTAATCTGTTCCCAGTTCGGTACATACCTTAACCAGCGGCTCCCCATAAAGCGCGTAGGGGCCAACAGTGGAGATCACAACCCTCGTCTGCTCACACAACGCACGCAATGCAGTTTCATCGGCCGCATCAGCGGTCAGGATGGACAAGTTTTCAGCGCTCTTGCCCAGATCGGTTTTAAGGTTTAGAAGCTTGCCCTCTGACCTGCCCGCGATGGCCCAGCGAACTTCCCCGTCCACACCGACAGTTTCCAGCAGGTATCGGCTCAATATCTGGCCTACAAAACTGGTGGCCCCAAATATCACGATATCAAAAGATTGTTGGCTCATGTGTCTTCCTTATTCGAGCGTTGTCGATGAGTAACATTGTTCAATCCAGGAGCAACGACTCTCAAAACGACGAGATGCTTTTTCTCCGTGCGCCCATGATCGAGAGAAATACCGCAACTCCCAGGCCCCAGAAGCCGTTCAGGATCAAGCCACCAATCCACATTTGCGCGTTGGGCTCCAGTCCCTTGAGGGGGAAGACTGCCAGCATGGCAACAACGGTAGGCCCGATGGCGCCCAGAAGGATCATCAGTGACCAGAAGCCCGCGGTGCCCATTCGCCCGATAATGGCCCATAGCAACATGCCCCATAAGCCGCCAAAGAATGCCAGCGAGATCACAGCGGGAACACCAAGAGGCGGAACGGGGGAAAGATTAAAAGGCTCGGCAGGCACAATGCCTGCATAGAAAAAGACCGCAAACAGGCCCTGGTGAAAAATCAGTGTGGCCAGAAATCCGCTGACAAACGCTTTAAACCAAACCATTATCTGAATCCTGTCTTAGAGGGAGTAAGATGGCATTGTGTTCCGAATTGACCGCATGCCGCAAATACGTATGTCACTGTTTGGTGGTTCTCTTTGTAGCGGCGCCTGACCCTTTGGCCCGTCACACAGGAGATTCACCGTATTATGTCCCCGGCATCGTCCAGCGCACAGCCCTCCGTGCTGCAGTCCCTGAGGCAACTGGAAATTAGCCCTGGTGGTGATCGGCAGCCTGATCCCTCTCGATAACTCGGAAGCGGTACTTCTCGGTCGGCTGTTGCGGGTATTCCGGGTATTGCGGTTGGTGTCAGTGGTCCCCGAGCTGCGTTTTCTGATCAACTCTTTGCTTAAAGCCATTCCGCGCATGGGCTATACCGCGCTGCTGATGTTCATCATTTTCTACATCTACGCTGCAATAGGGTCGATGTTTTTTGCCAAGGTGAATGAACTGGTACGGATAGTGAGCGACAACCAGCAAAAATCAAAATAGTGTGATGAAAATGAGGTGCCAAAACGGCGAACCGGTGTTCTACCGCTTCGGCTAACCCAGGACCTGATCAGTCCTGCCGTGCAGTTACTTCCAACAGGTGGTAACCGAACTGGGTTTTAACCGGGCCCTGTACTTCGTTTACCGGCGCTGAAAATACGACTTTATCAAATTCCGGTACCATCTGGCCGGGGCCAAATTCGCCAAGATCACCACCGTTTTTACCGGATGGGCAGCTGGAATGCTCGCGCGCCAGTGTGGCGAAATCCTCGCCATTCGCGACGCGGGTTTTGAGTTCGTTGCAAGTTGCTTCGTCGGCAACCAGAAGATGACGGGCTGAGGCTTTTGCCATGACCAATTCTCCAAGATAAGTGAACGAGCATAATAGCGCGTTACGGTATGATAAAAAAGCCATAAAAAGGGCGCCAAAAAGCGCTTTTTCAATTGAAATCAGTTATTTAAATAACTTTTTTCAACTCTTCTTCGAACTGCGGTATGGCCTCGAACAAGTCCGCCACCAGGCCGTAGTCCGCCACCTGGAAGATCGGCGCTTCTTCATCCTTGTTGATCGCCACGATCACCTTGGAATCAGACATACCGGCCAGGTGCTGGATGGCACCGGAGATACCCACCGCGACGTACAGTTCCGGGGCGACAATCTTGCCGGTCTGGCCAACCTGCATGTCATTGGGCACAAAGCCCGCATCGACTGCGGCCCGGGAGGCACCCACGGCAGCGCCCAGCAGATCCGCGATCTGCTCCAGCATCTTGAAGTTCTCGCCGTTCTGCATGCCTCGACCCCCGGAGATCACGATGCCCGCGCTGGCCAGATCCGGACGGTCCGACTTCGCCAGTTCTTCACCGACGAAGGTGGACAGGCCCGCGTCTTTCACTATGTCCAGTGTCTCGACGGAAGCAGAACCGCCTTCCCCGGCCACCGGATCAAACGCGGTCGGCCGAACCGTGATCACCTTGATGGCATCACTGCTCTTGACCGTGGCAATCGCGTTACCCGCGTAGATCGGCCGCACAAACGTGTCGTCTGACTCTACCCGCATGATGTCGGAAACCTGGGCCACGTCGAGCAATGCCGCTACGCGGGGCATGAAGTCTTTACCCACGGTACCGGCAGCCGCCAGGATATGGCTGTAGCCCTTGCCGACTTCAGCCACCAATTCGCCCAGGTTCTCACCCAGGAAGTGACCGTAGACGGCATTGTCGGCGACCAGCACCTTGTTGACGCCGTCAATCTTGGCGGCAGCTTCCGCAACACCGCCCACGTTTTCGCCTGCCACCAGCACATCAATGTCACCACCAACGGCCTTGGCTGCAGCTACAACGCTCAGCGTCGCCTGCTTGAGTTCACTGTTGTCGTGTTCAGCAATAACAAGGATGCTCATTCAGATCACCTTCGCTTCGTTCTTCAGTTTATCGACCAGCTCAGCAACATCAGCCACTTTGACGCCAGCCTGGCGTGAAGCCGGAGCTTCCACTTTCAACGTGGACAGGCGGGCCGCAATATCGACACCCAGATCCGCGGGGCTCATGATATCCATCTGCTTCTTCTTGGCTTTCATGATATTGGGCAGGGACGCGTACCGGGGCTCGTTCAGACGCAGGTCCGTCGTGACCACCGCCGGCAGGCTCAGGGAGACGGTCATCAGGCCACCGTCTACCTCACGGGTGACATTGACCTTGTCGCCATCCACCACCACTTTGGAGGCAAACGTGCCCTGGCCCATGCCGGTCAGCGCGGCCAGCATCTGGCCGGTCTGGTTGTTGTCGGAATCGATGGACTGTTTACCCAGGATGACCAGTTTGGGCTCTTCTTTCTCCACCACCGCCTTGAGCAGCTTGGCCGCTTCGAGGGACTGAACTTCTTCAGCCGTCTCCACGTGGATGCCACGATCCGCGCCCAGTGCCAGAGCGGTACGGATCTGTTCCTGGCAGGCCTTAGGCCCGATGGATACCACGACGATCTCGCTGGCGACGCCCTTTTCTTTCAAACGAACCGCTTCTTCAACCGCGATTTCGCAGAATGGGTTCATTGCCATTTTGACGTTTGCAAGATCAACGCCGGTGTTGTCCGGCTTGACGCGTACCTTGACGTTGTAGTCGATGACTCGTTTTACAGCGACCAGAACCTTCATAGATTCCTCGTTCTTCTACAATGGGTTTGATGACACGCAATTAAATTGCCCGTTAGCCTCCCGCAGGTGGCTATTCGTT
>JBDNIR010000516.1:0-8560 GCA_041688195.1 Marinobacter sp. | reverse complement strand
CCGATAGAGCGTATCCTGCATGCTGGTATCGGGAGCCTGGCCACCACGCTGATCAAAAACGGCGAACAGAAAACCTTCATGCTGGCCCAGAGTGTCACCAGAGGGCATGGCAAGTGGGGCTACCACCGGGATGCCGGCATCACGCAGCTCCAGTGAAAAGCGATGTTCTTCACGGATCTGGGCCTCGCTCCAGCGACCGGGACGATAAAATTTCGCGATTACCGGCAGACGGTCATCTATGCCGATTTGGTAGACCCGGTTCTCATAGCTGTTGAGCGCAAACAGCCTGCCATTGATCACGAAGCCGGCGGCTTCGATAGCGTCGAGAATATTGTCCGGTTTTAAATCATCGTACGGATGTGCGTTGGAGATCATAAAGTCCTGTTAGCGCCGTGCCTGGGATTTCTGACGCATATCACTGAGGTGGTACCAGTTTTCATCGAGTTCCCAGCGCACCCTGTTCTTCGGTTTGACCGCTCGCCAGTATAACGGTTTTTGCTCGGCTTTCGGAGTTTGAGTATCCAAGGTGATGTGTTAAAGGTAATCTCGGATCACTACTTCAATTTTTGCAGTACCGGATAGTTGGCGGGAGGGAAAGGCCGCATGGCAAAATTAGAGCAGCTTGCTGCCGATACGATGGTAATTGGGGCGGGGGTGGTCGGTCTGGCCGTGGCCCGGGCTTGATTAACCCGGTGTCCGGGCCAGTGTCCAGACCTCTACTTCCGTCGCTCCTGCTGTTTTTAGTGCCTGGGCAAGCATTCGCGCGGTGGCGCCGGTGGTCATCACATCATCAATTATGGCGACCCGTGGTGGTGGTCGGCGTGTTATTACAAAAGCCTCCCTCAGATTCGCCAGCCGCTGCTGCCGGTTCAGGCCGGATTGCGCAGTGCCGGCGCGCTGCCTTTTTACCAGGGTCACAGACCAGGGTATGCCAATCGAAATACTCAATTGTTCGGCTATGTCCTCGGCCTGATTGAAACCCCGTTTGCGTTGTTTTGCCGGATGCATCGGGCTTGGGATCAGGACGTCCGGCCGCAGCGCCGGGGAGTGGGTCAGGTGGTTGGTGACGTCGTTAACGAAAACCCTTATAAGGGGCCGTCCGAGCGCGCGCTGATGGCTGTATTTGTAACGACTGATCAGACGATTAACCGGAAACTGATAACGTAGTGGGGCAATCACACGGTCGAACGATGGTGGATGCTTGAGGCACTCGCCGCACAGAATTGGCTTAGTCGGTGCAAATGCCAGGGGCAGGGCGCACTGGCGGCAATGCTGGTGGTTATAGGGCAGATCTGCCAGGCAGGCTGGGCACAGACCTTGCCCTTTAAATCCGGCACAACAAGCTACGCATTGTCCCAAGAGTGAAAGCCTGCTGTTAACCTTTAGGTTGAATTGGGTTGACAGCAGTTTCAGGCGCTTTATCATTTGTTCAATCCTTGAACCGAGCCTATTTCGCGAACCGACAAAATTAACAGGATACCCCGATGACTGCCACCGCCATTCGCCATAACTGGTCGCTAGAAGAAATCCGCAATCTTTTCCTGATGCCTTTCAGTGATCTGATGTTCAAGGCTCAGTCTACCCATAGGGACTATTTTGACCCTAATGAAGTCCAGGTCTGCACTCTGTTATCAATCAAAACCGGCGCCTGCCCGGAAGATTGCAAATACTGTCCCCAGAGCGGCCATTACAATAC
Source organism: Marinobacter sp. (assembly GCA_041688195.1). Classification (GTDB taxonomy): domain Bacteria; phylum Pseudomonadota; class Gammaproteobacteria; order Pseudomonadales; family Oleiphilaceae; genus Marinobacter. The sequence goes on along the minus strand of JBDNIR010000516.1, from coordinate 6,864 downwards.
CGGCCTGAAAAAAGAAAAACTGCTGGGGATTGAAAAGGTCATCGCAGAAGCAAAAGCGGCGCGGGAGAAGGGCGCCTCACGGTTTTGCATGGGTGCAGCCTGGCGCAGCCCTTCCAGGAAAGATATGCCTTATGTGGTGGATATGGTTCGCCAGGTCAAATCACTCGGGCTGGAAACCTGTATGACCCTCGGCATGCTGGAAGAGCATCAGGCCCGGGAACTTGCAGATGCTGGACTGGATTATTACAACCACAATCTTGACACCTCTGAGAGGTACTATAGCCACATTATCACCACCCGGACCTACAAGGACCGCCTGGATACCCTGGAGAACGTCCGAAAAGCCGGCATGAAAGTATGCTGTGGCGGCATCATGGGGATGGGTGAAGACCTTGATGACCGGGCAGGCCTGCTGATGCAGTTGGCCAATTTGCCACATCACCCTGAAAGTGTGCCTGTTAACATGCTGGTGAAAGTTGCTGGCACCCCGATGGAAAACGTGGAAGATCTCGACCCGTTTGACTTCATTCGCACCATCGCCGTGGCTCGCATCGTTATGCCAGCCTCCCATGTGCGTCTATCCGCAGGCCGGGAAGACATGAACGAGCAGATGCAGTCGCTGTGCTTTCTGGCTGGTGCCAATTCGATTTTCTACGGTGAGAAACTGCTGACCACCGCGAATCCGGAAGCGGACAAAGACCGTGAGCTGTTCCGCCGCCTGGGGATTCGCCCTGAGCAGCGTGAAACCGGACATACGGAAGATGAGCGTGTAGCAGCGCTTGCCGAAGCAGTGGAAGCCGAGCGCACCCGGCACTTGTTCTACGACGCTGCCCGACAATCGGCCTGAGGTTTCTGATATGCGTGATTTCGTCCGGGAAATTGAGCAACACAAGGCGGCTGGGCTGTACCGGACCAGGCGCGTCGTCAGTGGGCCGCAGCAACCGCGAATGATCGCTGACGGGGACGCGGTGCTGGCGTTTTGCAGCAACGATTACCTTGGGCTGGCGAATCATCCGGCGCTGGTTGAGGCCGCGAAATCAGGGCTGGAGACAAACGGTCTCGGCGGCGCCGCCTCCCATCTTGTTTGCGGTCATCATCAGGCGCATCACCAATTGGAAGAACGGCTGGCGGCCTTCACGGGCCGGACTGGTGCACTGTTTTTTTCCACCGGTTATATGGCGAATATGGGTGTGATTTCGGCGATGGCTGGCAGAGGCGATAGCATTTTCTCCGATTCGCTCAACCACGCTTCGATTATCGATGGCTGTAAACTCAGCCGGGCTACCATCAGAACTTATCCGCACGGGGACACCGATACTCTGGCAAAACAGCTCGCTGAGACCGAGGGGCACAAGCTGGTGGTGACAGACGGGGTTTTCAGCATGGATGGCGATATAGCGCCTCTGCGGGCACTGGCCCGGCTGTGCCGGGCACACGACGCCCTGCTGGTGGTTGACGACGCCCACGGCTTTGGCTGCGTAGGCCCTCAAGGCCGCGGCTCGGTTTTCGCTGAAGGTTTGACAGAAGATGAGGTACCGCTGGTGATTGGTACCTTTGGCAAGGCTTTTGGTTCCAGTGGCGCATTTGTCGCGGGGCCAGCGCTACTGATGGACTATCTGGTCCAGAAAGCTCGCACCTACATTTACACCACAGCAATGCCACCGGCCCTTGCGATGGCAAGTCAGGCCAGTATTGACCTGGTGGAACATGAAGACGGACGGCGGCAGCATCTGCAAAGCCTGATAGAACGGTTCCGTTCCGCCATGACGGCTCTTGGCTACCCGTTATTACCCTCAACCACTGCTATTCAGCCGGTTATGGTTGGGGATGCGAGGGCGGCACTGAGATTAAGTGCCGATCTGGAAAAGCTTGGCTTGCTGGTCACTGCGATTCGGCCGCCCACGGTACCCCAGGGAGCCTCGCGGTTACGGGTTACCTTGAGCGCCAGTCATACCGACGCTGACCTGGACCGACTGATCGAAGGTTTTGCGGCGTGCGCACCGCTGACCCTGTCAGACGTCCAGCCCACAGCCGTTGAGGCGGCCACACCCCATTGATCGTTCAGGACCAACCCCTTGGCTAAAAAAACATTTTTTGTTACCGGGACCGACACCGGTGTCGGTAAAACATTGATCTCGGCAACCATTCTTCACGCCGCTGGTAAAGTTGGCCTTCGGACCCTTGCCATGAAGCCGATTGCCTCCGGTTGCGAGCAAACACCGGACGGCCTGCGCAATGAAGATGCCCTGATGTTGCAGCAAGCCATGTCAGAATCATTGACCTATGATCAGGTCAATCCGGTTGCCATGGCACCCGCGATCGCACCCCATGTTGCTGCGGCCCAGGCAAAGCGACAGCTCAGTGTTCAACGCCTGGTGGGGTTTTGCCGCGGGCTCCAGCTTCAGCCCGCAGATATCCTTATTATCGAAGGCGCTGGCGGGTGGCGGGTGCCATTGAATGATCGTGAAACCTACGCTGCGGTACCTCGGGCATTGGAAGTGCCGGTCATTCTGGTGGTCGCCCTGAGGCTTGGCTGTATCAACCATGCCTTGCTCACAGCCGAAGCTATTCGAGCCGATGGTTTGAAGCTGGCGGGCTGGGTCGCAAACCGTCCAGAACCCGAGGCAATGGCCAACGAAGCTGAGACCCTGGACTATCTTATTCAGCATATGGCCACCCATTGCCTGGGCGTGGTGCCTTGGCAAGCGTCCCCGGACCCGGCCTCATTGGCGAGCCAGATCAACATCACGCCGTTGATTGAAAATTAAACAGCAGTGTGGCTTAATAAGCGTCTACATCAGCTGTTATGTGGTCGGCTTATGATTAGCAATACACTGGGTATCGGTATTCAAGGCATACAGGACGGTCTTCAGGGCATCGATAACGCTGCCCGAAAAATAGCTCGCGGTGGCGTTGACGGACCCCAGGGTTCAGCCACCGGTGCCGGAGACCTGATCGAACCTTTCATCGATCTGAAACTTTATCAACGCAGTGTTGAGGCCTCCGCCCAGATCGTTAAAACGGCGGACGAGACTCTGGGTACGTTGCTCGATCTCCGGACCTGATCTCCGGCGTATTCGTGAACATATCAGGTTCAACACCTCTCCCCGAGAATTTCCCCTACCTGTTTTCGATTACGTATGGTTGCGTAAGGCAACACAAATTTTTGCGCCTCTGCTTGACAATACCTCTGTTACAAACGTATGTTTCAAACACCTGTTTAATTAATGCTGGCAGCCTCTGGCTGTCACGCCTGAGTAAAACCCAAGGCTAGAGCATTGCAGCAATAGCTGTAGGCGAAACCGAAAACCTGAGGTGATGTATGCCCGACTATAAAGCGCCCCTGCGTGACATCAAGTTTGTAATGAGTGAACTGCTGGACAGCGAGCAGCACTATGCCAGTCTGGACGGCGCGGAAGATGCGACCCCGGATATGGTCGATGCCATTATCCAGGAAGGCGCCAAGTTCTGTGAGCAGGTACTATCGCCACTGAACCAGGTTGGGGATAAGGAAGGCTGTACCTGGAGTGAAGACGGCGTCAAGACCCCGACGGGATTCCGGAATGCCTACCAGCAGTATGTAGAAGGCGGCTGGCCATCAATGACAGCGTCACCGGAAAATGGCGGCCAAGGCCTGCCGGAGTCGGTCGGCTTGGTGATGAGTGAAATGATCGGTACCGCCAACTGGTCCTGGGGCATGTACCCGGGCCTGAGTCACGGTGCTATCAACACCGTGGAGCTCCACGGCACCGAGCAACAGAAAGAAACTTACCTGACCAAGATGATCAGTGGAGAATGGACTGGCACCATGTGCCTGACCGAATCACACTGTGGTTCTGATCTGGGTACTCTGCGCTCCAAGGCTGAACCGAATGCTGATGGTTCGTACAGCATCACCGGCACCAAGATTTTCATCTCTGCCGGTGAGCATGACATGGCGGATAACATCGTCCATATCGTACTGGCCCGTCTTCCGGGTGCACCGGAAGGCACCAAGGGCATTTCGTTGTTTATCGTGCCGAAGTGCCTGCCGAACGAAGACGGTTCAGCGGGTGAACGCAATGCCGTCACCTGTGGCTCCATTGAGCACAAGATGGGCATCCACGGTAACGCCACCTGTGTGATGAACTTCGACGGCGCCAAAGGCTGGTTGATCGGGCCGGAAAATCGTGGCCTGAACTGCATGTTCACCTTTATGAACGTGGCTCGCCTGGGCACTGCTATTCAGGGCCTGGGTGCTGCGGAGCTGTCGTTTCAGGGCTCCTTGGCCTACGCTAAAGATCGTCTGGCCATGCGCTCCCTGACCGGAGCGAAGAATCCGGACGGCCCGGCGGATCCGATTATTGTGCACCCTGACGTTCGCCGGATGCTACTGACTCAGAAAGCAGTGGCCGAGGGCGCCCGCGCGCTGATTTACTACACTGCCCAGCAGGGCGATATTGTCCACAAAGGCAAAACTGAAGAAGCCCGCAAAGAAGCCGACGAACTGATGGGTTTCCTGACGCCTATTGCGAAGGCTTTCCTGACTGAAATCGGTTACGAAGCATCCAATTTTGGTATGCAGGTGTTCGGCGGTCACGGTTTCATCTCCGAGTGGGGCATGGAGCAGGTGGTGCGTGATGCCCGCATCGGTATGATCTATGAGGGCACGACCGGTATTCAGGCATTGGACCTGCTGGGCCGCAAAGTACTGATGACCCAAGGTGAGTCACTGAAGCGTTTTACCAAGCTGGTCCACGTGTTCTGCAAGGAAAACGCCGACAACGAGCAAATGAAGGAATTCATTGAGCCGCTGCAGACGATCAACAAGGAGTGGGGTGACCTGACCATGAAACTGGGCATGGCCTCGATGAAGAACCGCGACGAAGTGGGCGCTGCCTCAGTCGACTATCTGATGTACTCCGGCTACGCCGTGTTCGCGTATCTTTGGGCGCGCATGGCCCAGGTTGCACTGAACAAGATGGCGGACGGTACCACTGAAGAAAGCTTCTATAATGCCAAGGTCCAGACTGCGCGGTTCTATTTCAAGCGTATGTTACCCCGCACCCGCACCCATGCGGAGAGCATGCTGGCTGGCGCGGAATCTTTGATGGATATGCAGGAGGATGCATTCGCCTTCTGAGGCGATTGGCGCTGACGATTGCAAGAAAGCCCGGGCTCCGAGAGACGGGCTTTTTTTAACACTGCAGGCACATCATGAGTGCGCACTCGCTTTCAGGTAGACTGGTGGTCTGAACAAAATAAACTGGATTGGCATTATTGATGTCGTTCTGAAGACTTCTGGAGAGTTAATCAATGGCTGACTATCAGGCACCTCTGCGCGATATCCGTTTCACCCTCAACGAGGTTTTTGATGCGCCCGCCCTCTGGGCATCACTGCCCAGGTTGGCAGAGCACGTAGACCCGGAAACCGCTGACGCCATTCTCGAAGAAGCGGGCAAGATTACCAGTGGCGTGCTGGCGCCCCTGAACCGAGAAGCCGATGAGCAAGGCTGCAAATGGAATAACGGTGAGGTCACTACCCCTGACGGGTTCCGTGAAGCCTATCAAACCATCGTGGAAGGTGGCTGGAACGGCCTTGGCGGCAACCCGGAATTCGGGGGCATGGGCATGCCGAAGACCCTGGTAGCGCAGTTTGAGGAGATGCTCCAGGCTTCAAACATGGCGTTTGGTCTTGCGCCGATGTTGACCGCGGGCGCTTGCCTGGCCCTGGATGCCCATGGCAGTCAGGAATTGAAAGAAAAATACCTTCCCAACATGTATTCCGGTGTCTGGTCCGGGGCCATGGATCTGACCGAATCCCACGCCGGTACCGATCTTGGCATTATCCGTACCAAGGCCCAGCCCAACGATGACGGCTCCTACGATGTAACAGGCACCAAGATTTTTATTACCTGGGGCGAGCACGATATGGCCGAAAACATCATTCACCTGGTGTTGGCCAAACTGCCGGATTCACCTAAGGGGCCAAAAGGTATTTCGTTGTTCCTGGTGCCCAAATTTCTGGTGAGTGAAGACGGGTCTTTAGGCGAACGCAACACGCTTAGCTGTGGCTCCCTTGAGAAAAAGATGGGCATCAAGGCCTCGGCGACCTGTGTGATGAATTTTGACAGTGCCAAAGGCTGGCTGGTAGGTGAGCCCAACAAAGGCCTGGCGGCAATGTTCACAATGATGAACTACGAGCGCCTGGGTGTGGGCATACAGGGCATTGGCGCCGCGGAAGCGTCGCTCCAGAATGCTCGGGAATATGCCCTTGATCGGGTTCAGAGCCGTGCCCCGACGGGTGCCCAGCAACCGGACAAGGCTGCGGACCCGATCATCGTGCATCCGGATGTGCGCCGGATGCTGCTGACCATGAAGGGTTACGTCGAAGGCGGCCGTGCGTTTTCAACCTATGTTGCACAATGGCTGGATGTTGCCAAATATGCCGATGACGATGCCCGTCGTGAGCATGCTGAAGGCATGGTGGCGTTGCTGACACCGGTTGCCAAGGCGTTCCTGACAGATCGCGGGTTGGACGCCTGTGTGATCGGGCAGCAGGTGTTTGGTGGTCACGGTTACGTGCGTGAATGGGGGCAGGAACAACTGGTCCGTGACGTTCGCATCACCCAGATTTACGAGGGCACCAACGGCATCCAGGCGCTCGACCTGATGGGCCGGAAAGTTGTCGGTAGCAAAGGCCGGCTCTACGGATTGTTCGCTGAGGATGTTGGCGCCTTCATCGAGGAGAATAGCAGCAACGCCGCACTGCGCCCTTACCTGGAGGCGCTTGCTGCATCTCTGGAGCGCCTGTCGGATGTGACTGAGCATGTGATTAATCAGGCTGAAAACAATCCCAACGCGGTGGGTGCGGCTTCAGTTGAT